>DTVI01000244.1 GCA_012963655.1 Sulfurimonas sp. | reverse complement strand
TATAGTTATATGCGTATATCTAGTCAATTTTTATTACAAGCATTAACTAACTGCTGAGTTTCAGTAATTGTTTAATTCTTTGTAGTAATCTAATTTAACACATAGATTAAAATTTAAAAATGAGGAGAACAAATGAACAAAGTTCAAGAGAATTCTACTGAAAACACTGTTTCAGATAGAAGAGCTTTTTTTAAAAAGACTGCAGCAATTTCTACTGTAGCCGCTGCTGCTGTTATGGCACCACAAAACCTTCTTGCTTCTGAAGATGATCATGCAATCATGCATCACCCTTCATGGGCACAAAAGCTTGGGGACCCAGTAACTGCGAACCTATACGGTATGCCATCAAAGTATGAGCATAACAACACAAGAAGAAACACACCATTACTAGCATCTGGTAACTGGCAAGCTTCTATTGCTGTTACACCTATTCACGAATCATGTGGGATCATTACTCCAAATGGTCTTTTCTTTTCTCGTTGTCATGGTGGTACAGCTCAAATTGATCCTAACGAATTTCGTTTAATGATTCACGGTGAGCTTGATAGAGATATCGTTCTTACACTTGATCAACTTAAGCGTTACCCTTCTGTAACTCGTACTCACTTCATCGAATGTCCTGCAAACGGTGGTCAAGAGTGGAGAGCAACTCAGTTTAATTCTGTTCAGTTTGCTAAAGGTTTCATGGCTTCTGCTGAGTGGACTGGTGTTTACATCAAAGACATTCTTGCTGATCTTGGTATCAAAAAAGAAACTGCTTTATGGATGCTAGCTGAAGGTTCTGATAACTCTGAAATGGGTAGAACTATTCCTATTGATAAAGTACTTGATGATGCTATGCTTGTATGGGGACAAAATGGTGAAGCATTACGTCCTGAGCAAGGTTATCCTGTACGTCTTCTTGTTCCAGGTTGGGAAGGTAACTTATGTGTTAAATGGCTTAAACGTCTTGAATTCGCATCTGAGCCTTTCTACTGTAAAGAAGAAACTGCTAAATATACTGCATTAAGAAAAGATGGTAAAGCTATCCAACACTTTTATGCAAATGAAGTTAACTCTACTGTAACTTCTCCATCTCCAGAAAAGCCATGGACTGATCTTAAAGATGGAGACTTAGTTGAAATCGAAGGTCTTGCTTGGTCTGGTATGGGAACTATTACTGATGTTGATTTTTCTTTTGATGGTGGACGTAACTATGTTAAAGCTAGCCTAAAAGGTCTTGTTTTACCTAAGTCATGGACTCGTTGGTCAATCATGCATACATACAAAAAAGGTCAAGTACTTCAACTTACTTCACGTGCAATAGATGATGCTGGGTATATTCAGCCAACTGTTGATCAAGAAGTAAACGAATTAGGCGTTGAAGGTGTTTATCACCGTAATGCTGTTGAAACTTGGGAAGTAACTAAAGACGGGAAGGTAAATCATGTTCAAATTAGATCGTAAATTATTCGCTTCTGCTTCAGTTCTTGCTGTAGCAGCACTATTCGCAATAGGTTGTGGTGGCGATTCAGCTGCTACACCTGTAGGTTCAACATCTTTTGATGGAAAACCAACTATTGATGGTGGTACTATTTACCCTGTTGAAAATGGTAAAACTGGTCCATATGCTCTAAATACTAACGCTCATAAGGGCGGTTTCTCTTACGGTAAAAAACCTACTCAAAATGAAATTGACGCATGGAATAAAGACGTAATGCCAGATGGTACAGGTCTTCCAGAAGGTTCAGGTTCTGTTGAAGAAGGTGAAGAGTTATACGAAGCACAGTGTGTTATGTGTCACGGTGACTTTGGTTCAGGTGCTTCTGGTACTGCAGGTGGTTACCCAGCATTATCAAAAGGTAATGCAGTTGAATTACAACTTACTATGACTAACCAACGTTCAGGTGAAAACAAAGATGGCGACGGTCCAGCTCGTGCATTTGGTTCTTACTGGCCACAAACAAGTACACTTTGGTGGTACATTCAATCAGGTATGCCTCACAATAACACTAAATCATTATCAAATGATGAGACTTATGCTTTAACTGCATATATCCTTTCTATTAATGAAATCTTTATTGATGGTGTTGAAGTTGATGATGAGTATGTTCTTGATAGAGAAAAATTCTTAAAAATCAGCCTACCAAATGAAAAAGGTTTCGTACCTAACATTGATGGTCCAGGTGCATTAGATGATGTACGTAAGTTCTATGCTAACGCTAAAAACTTCGGTGGTCAAAACCTTAACCAAGGTGCTGTTCGTTGTATGAAAGATTGTCAAGCTGATACAGCTAAGACAGTTTACGTAAGTGCAAGCGGTGGTATCAAAGACTTCAATCCTCCAATGTCTGTTGTAAGAGATTTACCAGCTGATCAGGGTCCATTTGATCCTGTTGCAGCTTATGAAGCTTCTTGTGCAGCTTGTCATGCAGGTTACCTATCTCCAGGTGCATCTGAATGGGCTGGTTACACAGCTAAGGGAATTGAAGCTGTTTACAAAAACGGTATCAATGGAACTGAGGGTGGAATGCCAGCTAATGGTGGTTCAGCTCTAAGCGAAGAAGAATTCAAATCAGTTGTTGATTACCTAATTAAAGGTAAGTAGACACAATCTGCTCTAAGTATCAATGTAATTCATACTTAGAGCAATTTATAAATATGTACTATTTCTACACAATTTAGAAGTATACTCATATAAAAGAACACCTCTCAATAAGATTTATTAAGAGTAAAACCACTTAAAAGGAAAAAATATGTTAAGAAGAAATTTTTTAAGATTCGGAGCTTTAGCTGCAGCATCTGCTGTTGTTGTTCCACAATTAAACGCTACAGACTTGAGAGCTACTAAGCCAGATACTTGGTCTGCTCATACTGTAGATGATGCTATCAAAGCACTTTACGGTAACATTACACCAATCGAATCTGGTGTAACTGTTGGTGCTCCAAAAGTTGCAAGTAATGGTGGAGCAATCCCTGTTAATGTTAAATCAGATATTGACGCTAAATCAGTAGCAATCTTCCAAGATGCTAACCCTGAAGCAGCAGTAATTGTATTTGAAATGCACGAAGGTTCAATCCTTAATTATGACATCAAGATGAAAATGGGAGCAAGTGGTACTATCACTGCAATCGTTGAAGGTAAAGATGGGAAATTTTACGTAGGTAAAAAGACTCTTGAAGTAGCACTTGGTGGTTGTGAAGGATAATTCCCTCACTCTATTACATTAGAAAATTATAATAAGGACTCGATAATGAAAATCAAAGCAAAATTAAAAGGTGATATCGTTAAAGTTAAAGCATTAGCTAAACACGACATGACTACATATAACCAAGCAGAAAAGAAAACAGGCGATAGAAATAACGCTAACTTTATTACTCATATCTCTGCATCAATCAATGGTAAGGTAATTTTTGACGCATCAACAAGTCAATTCTTATCTAAAAACCCAATCTTTAAATTCCAATTTAAAGCTGGTGATGTTAAAAAAGGCGATAAGCTTGAAATGACATGGGTAGATAAAAAAGGAAATACTAAAACTGATGCTGGAAAAGTAAAGTAAGTATTTTTTAGTAAAAAGGCTCTTTGGCCTTTTGCTAACAAGAACTTTTTTATAAGTCCTAATCTAGGATTTATAAAAGAAGTCTAGAAAGTAAATAACATGAAAACAGTCGGCAAGGTTTTAAAACTTTTTATCTCCAATAAAAACACTGATGGCACTACTCTCACTCACAAGAAAGCAAATATTTCACTTGATAAAAATGGTGTTATACACGATAAATTCCATGCAAAAGACTCACAAAGATCTATTTTACTTTCTTCATATGAAAGCTACCGTATTGCAAAAGAGAATAATATCAACATGCCTTATGGGTCCTTAGGTGAAAATATATTAATGGACTTTAATCCTTATGATCTAGAAAATGGAGACCAGATACAGGTAGGAAGTGTTTTATTAGAAATAACACAACACTGCACACTTTGTAAGGGATTATCTAAAGTAGACCCAAAAGCACCCAAACTTCTTAAAGATCATAGAGGTATATTTGCCAAAACTGTTACCTCAGGAAATATTCACCTAAATGATATAGTAAGCATATAAAAATTCATCTATACTAAATCAAAATTTTGATATAATCCAATATTATTTTACAAAAAAGGGACAAAAATGAAAAAGATTCTTTCAATCTTAGCACTTGCTTTGGCAGCACTTGCACTTACTGCATGTTCAGCAACTGCACCAAAAGTACAGGCTGGAATTGACGATGATGGTCAAGATATCCGTATCTTTACTACATCTAACACAGATGGTAAAATCACTTCAGCGACTATCGAAGCAGCATTTGAAAAAACTGGTTTTTCAATTGATGGTAACAACAATATGAATGCACCTTTCAAACCACGTTTTGGAAAAACATTTTATCAAACTTACCAGCTTTTCACTACTCACTCATCTGCACACACATTAGCACTGGTTAAAAAATACCCAAAAATTGGTCTTTTATCTCCACTAAGTATGTCTATATACTCTAACAGAGATGACGACTTAAGTAAGGGTAAAACAATGAATATTTCTTCTCTTACTCTACGTGGTATGTCAAGAATCACTCAGATACCAATGACTAACCCTGATTTAATTGATTATGCTAAGTTCATAGAAAAAGCTCTTAGAGCTGCTCTTCCAGGTGGAGAATTTGTAACCTTATCTTACAAAAATGTAGCAAAGATGGACGTATCATATGAAACAACATTTACTACAGTATTTGATGGTGCAAATGAAGATGAAAGAGCTGAACAAAAAGATGATTTTGAAGCAGAATTTGAAGGCGAGTTAGAGCCAATTGGTTTCTTATTCCCAGGTTTTGTTGACTTTGCATCTGAGTTTGGTGATGCTGGATATGATGCTTTTGAGCAGTACGATACTTACTCAATCTGTAAACTAGACGTTATCTTTCCAATTCACCAAAACCATCCAGAAGTAGGTGCTTTTGCTCCATGTACATATTACATCTACATGAAAAAAGGTGAAAAAACAGTTCACATGGGATTCCCTGCTATTGAAAACTGGATTACTGCAACTGACTTAGACCCTACTGATAAAAAAACTTTTGGTACACTTTTCGAAGCTCAAAAGCTTATTGAAAGTATTGTAAACGAAATTATCGAATAGTACAACTTTATACTGCCACTTGGTAACAAGTGGCATTCTCCTTTCTCTTAACCTCCAAAATTCATTTTAAATTTTACAAAAAAAGCTATACTTATCTACTAATAAATTTTCCATATATGGAAACAAATTGATAAAGGCAATGAATGAAATTACTATCTACACTGATCATCCCTGCACTACTAAGTTTAAGTGCCCACGCTGCTCCCCAAGCAGAAGATGTAAAATTTACACCAACTAACAATAAAAACCTAGCAGTTGTTTGGACACATGAGAAAAACAATGATAAAGAGTTTTTTAACTTTGTAAAAAAAGACATAAAGGAACTAGGTTTTTTTCTAAATGATCCTCATCATAATGTTCAAACTGTATATGCTCAGAAATTTGGAGAAACATGGCTAGATAACATTGCCTTTGACTCTTTAGTTAATGATAAAGATATTAGACCACTTTTAAACATAGACCCTCGTTTAGGTGGCTTTAACCCATTTAACCTACTTACCTTTAGAAAGACAGCGGATTCTCCAACAACAATTGCACACATCACACCAGAAGCAGCCCTTGATATACTTGAAATTACAGACCCACGTGTAAGAGAGCCATACATTGCAATGTTTAAACCTCTAGACGCAGCCATAGATAAAAAGCTGGGTGGAAAGAAATCAATCCTACCTTTAGCTGGTCGTGCTGAAGATACAATGCTTAACTTTGAAATTAGCTTTGATGAACCAGAAGACATAGATGACTTCATGGATGAATTTCAAGAAAAGTTTGAATCTACCTTTGAGACTAAGGGTTATATTATTGCAGGTTTTTATAATGTAAAAGATAGCTTTAACACAGATGAAGATGTTATGCCAGATTATGTGACTTTTTGGGCATATGACCTATGCCATATCGAGTTTTCATATAATGTATTTGATGGGGTAAAAGGCGTGCCAATGGCAGGTATCTTTGCACCTTGTTCTATGTATGTATATTTAAGAGAAGGTGAAAATAAAATTGTTATTGGTATGCCATCTCTTCGTGCTTGGTCAGGTGCTCTTGGTATGACAGATCCTAAAAAACTAGACATCATTGACAAACTAGACGCTGAGATTACAGAAATCATTGTAAGCTTTGGCGGTAAGGTTATGCCTAATGGAAACCCTCTTAAGCATTAGCATCG
>DTVI01000243.1 GCA_012963655.1 Sulfurimonas sp. | reverse complement strand
AGTAGTCAATATGCTTCAAAATTTCTGCAACACCCTCCTCAATTGAAACTTGAGGTTCCCATCCTAATTCGGATCTAATTTTAGAAATATCAGCAAAAGTAGAATCCGGCTCTCCAGGACGTTTTGGAATGTAAACCTTATCTCCACTAAGCAATTCTACCAGACGGTTAACGGATACTGTAGTTCCACTACCAACATTATAGAATTGTCCAACGCTATTAGACTTTGCCGCAGTGAGTATTGCTTGAGCAGTGTCTGTAACGTAAGTAAAGTCTCTGGTTTGCTCACCATTCCCGACAACGGTGTACGGTTTCCCTGACAATTTTTGACCAAGGAATACCCCAAAAACAGCCCCATATGTTCCGGAGGTTCTGGAACGTGGACCATAAACGTTGAAAAAGCGTAAAGACAGTGCAGGAAAATTGTAAACCTGCGCCCAGTGCAATACTAATTCTTCTCCAAGGCGCTTCGTTAATGCATACGGATATTTTGGACAAATCGTGGCATCTTCCGGAGTCGGATAGTTGTCAGGTACCCCGTAGCAAGATGAGGATGCAATATAAATAAAACGTTTCACTACCGCAGTTTTGGCTGCCTGCAACACATTGAAGGTCCCGTTTACATTCGCCCTAAAATAAGCCTCTGGCTTCTGAATACTCGGAACTATATCTGCCAAAGCGGCCAAATGTATGACCCAATCGACGTTGGTAAAATGACTAATCCATTCTCCCTCAACACCTAGATCGCACTCAAATAGCTCAATACTATCACGGACATGATCTAGATTTTCAAGACGACCGGTGCTTAAATTATCTAAAACAGTGACATCGATATTTTCATTAAGCAATGTGTCTACAACATGGCTTCCAATAAAACCGGCTCCCCCTGTAACAATCGCTTTCATTCCTCTCCTTTCCCGTACTCTGCCAACCACTGCATACACATATGTCCTACCATTAACTGTAAATCCTCAGAAATTTGCATATCCTCAATTTCAAAATGTATTGGGTTTTGTGCCAGTTCTTTGCACCTGCCTCCTGAAAATCCTAAAATTGCAAATGTCTTCATTCCAATTTCATTTCCTACTTCCAAAGCGTGAACAACATTTTGAGAATTCCCGCTCCCAGAGAGAACAATTAAAACGTCATCCGGATTCGCTTTAACTTTTAGCTGCTGAGAAAATATATTTTCGTAACCTTCGTCATTTGCCAGGCAGGTTAGAACTGAAGTGTTTGCTGGTAAAGCTTCTACCCTCAATCCGAGCCCTCCATTTTTATCAATACCATAATTGAAATCATTAGCTAAATGGATAGCATTTCCGGCACTGCCTCCATTCCCACAAAGAAATACTGTATTCCCGGATTCCCATACCTGCTGCAGATTCAGACTTAATTGATGTACAAGTTGCCAATCAAAACTATCCAGTACAGTCTCAATTCGTTTTACGTAATTGCTATATAATTTTGACATCATTTTTTAAGATTTATAGTTTAAGAAAATACTTCAAAGGTAAAAAGTTGGAATTTAGAGAATTACCTTTATTCATACA
>DTVI01000242.1 GCA_012963655.1 Sulfurimonas sp. | reverse complement strand
CTTATCTGATGAATTGGATAAATAAAATGACCTGGTTCCGTAAAGAAAATAAGATTTTGGCTGCAATAGAAAATGGAGAGTCAGCAGTAGTCGATTCATTGCTCTCGAAAGTTGAGAATATTAACAAATCCTTTTTGAAACCCGATGATGATGAGGTGCAAGGTTGGACCTACCTGATTCATGCATGCAAATATGGAAATTCGGATATTGTTGAATTGCTGCTAAAGAGCGACGCGGATTTAAATGTCACAGACAGTGACGGTAAGCCACTGCTGTACTGGGCTGCGTGTAATGAAGATGATGAAGAAGCTGCCAAGATCGGTAATCTCTTGATTGAGAGAGGAACGGATGTCAATCAGCAAGCTAAAGATGGACGGACAGCTTTAGTTGGGGTTGTTTTAAACCACAATGTTAAAGCACTTGAACTCTTATTAAAGGCTGGAGCTGATCCGAATCTTCGGATGAGTAAAGATGGATGGACAGCTTTAGTTGGGGCTGCTTTAAACCACAATGTTAAAGCACTTGAACTCTTATTAAAGGCTGGAGCTGATCCGAATCTTCGGATGAGTAGTGGGATCACACCATTATACGCGGTTATCTCTACACTGGTGTACACTGAAAGTAGAATGCCCCAAATTCTTGAATTGGTTAATATTTTATTAATAAATAACGCTGATCCTAATATCCCAGATGAAACAGGCTGCGTTCCAATATTTGCTGCAGTTGAACAGGGTTCTTTTGAAATTGTTAAAGCTTTGGTGGAGGGCGGGGCAGATGTAAACCATATATGGCAAGCCGAGAGGGCCGTAAAACCTCTGGACTTTGCCGCTATTCATGACCAGCAGGAGATCGCGAAGTATCTAGTTAGTGTAGACGCTGAATATACTCCTGGTGAAACAGAGCTTGAAATAAAAACTGAAGAAGATACTTCATACTATATAATAAAGTTAATGGGACTTGATCTTACTGAGGGAGACACTGAGTCAGAAGAGGTAATGACATTATTTAATGATGAAGAGAATATTTCTAATGATAACCTTGCGGCCCTAATTGACTGGTTAATGCCTATTTATGAAAATTTATCCAATAAAATTGATGAAAACTACTTAGGTGATAAAGATGATGTTCTTGTCCCCTTTAAGGTAAAAAATGGTAGTGTCTTCCTCAGAAAGAAAGATTTTGAAAAAACAGCGAGTTTAGAATTGGCTAAGCAACTGATCAACTTAGGTGTTACATTATCTCCAACTTTCGAATTTGATGGACAAATGGTAACTTTTTGTTTTGTCCATCGCAACAATAATTATACCGGTTGTTTCCAACGCAAAGGAAAATATGATTATCTGGCATTCTCAGAAAATGCGAATATTTGCTTTTGTATACTTGGTATTTTTGCAGTTAACTTTATTACTGAATCAGGTGAAAATGTTGAAATAAATGAGTTAGTTTACCAATGGTATGAGGAGGGAGAATATGAAGAAGGATGGGAGTTAGATAAAATAAAAGAAGACGGTATTTTCCAAGTAGAGAGAGAGGTAAATGAAGACTATAA
>DTVI01000241.1 GCA_012963655.1 Sulfurimonas sp. | reverse complement strand
CAAAGAGTTCCAGCAGAATCAGCAATATCATCAAGAAGAACTATTGAGTTAATTTGTAATGCTTACAATATTCCAGAATTATTGCAGTGTGACTTAACTGAAATTGACATAGGAGATGCTATAAAAATTAGTAGTTTTCAATTACCTGAAAATGTAGAGCCTACAATAAGAGACCGAGATTTTGTAGTAGCAACTATTGTAGCACCAACTATTGAAATTGAAGAAAAAAAACCTGAAGAAGAGGAAGATGAAGGAGTAGAGGGAGCAGAAGAAGGAGAAATTACAGAATCTGAAGGTGAAGATAAAAAAGATGGAACTGCTGAAACAAAAGAAATAAAACAAGAAAAAGAAGAAGACAAAAAATAATCAATCAATATAATCTTTCCTATGATCGTAATTTGCGGACTTGGAAATCCAAGTAAGAAATATGTTGGTACTCGTCATAACGTTGGTTTTAAATTTATTGATACAATCAAAACTAAATATGAATTTAAGATTCTAAAAAAAGATAAATCAAAAGAAGTCTACATAGGAAAAATTAAAGATAGAAAATATTATCTTATTAAACCTCTTGCTTATATGAATTTATCTGGTTCACCTCTTGCAAGTTTTTTACATTATTACAAAATTCCAATTAAAAATTTAACTGTTGTGCATGATGATCTTGATTTAAACCTTGGAAAAATCAAAATTAAAAAAGGAGGCGGTAATGCTGGACACAAAGGTCTCTTGAGCATTGATAAAAATATTGGAAATTCATATAATAGACTCCGTATTGGTATTGGACATCCTGTTACTGAGAAATTAGTTGTTAAGCATGTTTTAGAAAAATTTAATTCAAAAGAAAAAAAAATCATTAATAAAATAATTGAACTAATAGTTGAACATGTTGATCTATTATTTTCTAATAAAGAACTATTTCTAACAAAAATATCTCCATTAATTCATAAAAGTATATGAATAATGGGATTTAAATGCGGAATTGTAGGATTGCCTAACGTTGGGAAATCTACACTATTTAACGCATTAACAGAATCTAATAAAGCTGAGGTAGCCAACTACCCTTTTGCAACAATTGAACCAAATATTGGAAGAGTTCCTGTATCAGATAAAAGACTAATGGAATTATCAAATATAAGTTTAAGTAAAAAAACAATACCTACATATATGGATTTTGTTGATATAGCAGGATTGATCAAAGGTGCTTCCTTTGGCGAAGGATTAGGAAATCAATTCCTCGCACAAATACGTGAGATGGATGTTGTAGCCCATGTTGTACGTTGTTTTGAAAATCCTGATATTATACATACATCATCTTCTATTAATCCAATAAAAGATATTGAAATTATTGAAACAGAATTAAAACTTGCTGATATAGAAACTTTAGAAAATAAAATTAATAATCTCCAAATAAAATCCAAGAGTGGGGATAAAAATATTAAAAATCAATTAAATCTAGTTAATACTTTACTAGAAAGTTTCAATGAACAACATCAAATAAATTTCAATAATTTCAATATCTTTTATTGGATTAATAGAAGATGATGTATGTATAA
>DTVI01000240.1 GCA_012963655.1 Sulfurimonas sp. | reverse complement strand
GAAACGTATACGTTTTTTTATGACCTTTGGCGAATCTTATCTTACTCACATGAAATGTTTAGAAAATGTAGGGATGCTAGGTATTAAAGAGGTAGAACATAAGGGACAGAAAATTGTGCCTATGGAATTTTTAAGAACCTTACTTCCTGATCCTGCCTCTTTAGGCCCTAGAACTAAGGGACTTACTAATATTGGTATTGTGGCTGAGGGTCTTAAAGATGGTATTAAACGTAAAATTTATATTTATCAAGTTAGTGATCATGAAAAGTGTTATAAAGAAGTGAAATCTCAAGGGGTTTCTTATACTACAGGTGTACCAGCAATGATTGGTGCTAAGCTTATGATTGAGGGTAAATGGTCAGGAGAGGGTGTCTTTAATATGGAAGAATTTGATCCAGACATTTTTATGGACGAGCTAAATAAACAAGGTCTTCCTTGGCAAATAAAAGAGCTGTCTTAGTGTTATGTCCTTTATGCAAGTGCAAGGAACATTCTGTTTATATTCAACACCAAAGATCTGAATATAGACTTTGTTCGAAATGTAGCTTGGTTTTTGTTATAGAATCACAACGTTTAGATGAAAACGATGAAAAATCACGATATGACTTACATGTAAATTCACCTGATGATGAACATTATAGAAAGTATTTATCTAAGGTATATGAACCCGTTAGAGATAGAGTTAAAGAAGGCTCCTTTGGTTTAGACTTTGGCTCAGGTCCAGGACCAACCCTTTCAAAGATGTTTGAAGAAGGGGGCTTTAAGATGAATATTTATGATCATTTTTATGCTAAGGATGAGAAAGTTTTACATGAGGGATATGATTTCATTACCTCAAGTGAGGTTGTAGAACATTTATATGAACCTAAAGAAGTATTAGATGCCTTATGGGCTATTATAAACAAAGAGGGCATCTTGTGTTTACTAACCCAACCTTATCCAAGTAAAGAAAACTTTTCTTCTTGGTATTATAAAAACGATCCAACGCATGTCTGCTTTTTTTCTAAAGAAAGTATGGAATTTTTAGCTAATAAATGGATGTCTAATTTAGAAATTGTTGGTAAAGATATTTTTATATTTAGGAAAAGCTAATGCCAATAGACCTTAATAAAATTCCTCATACTCCCATTTATATTTGTGAAATGCAAAAACTTGAAGATAACCTCAAAATATTAGACAAGGTTCAAAAACAATCAGGCGCAAAAATAATTTTAGCACTTAAAGGTTTTGCTATGCACAGCACCTTTGACTTAGTGGGAAAGTATTTACACGGATGTACGGCTTCAGGTTTACATGAGGCTAAACTAGCACGAGAAAAAATGAATAAGGAAGTACATACTTATTCGCCTGCTTTTAAAGAAGAAGAGATAGAAGAAATAGCCTTACTCTCAAATGAGATTGTTTTTAATTCACCTTCTCAACTTTTTAGATTTAAAGACATTGTAAAAAAAGTAAATCCTGATATTTCTATCTCCTTACGCATTAACCCTGAATATTCTGAGTCTCCTGTCGATTTGTATAATCCTTGTGGTTTATATTCAAGATTAGGTACAACAAAGAA
>DTVI01000239.1 GCA_012963655.1 Sulfurimonas sp. | reverse complement strand
AGTTTGCGCCAAGACGGTTAGCTCCGTGAACAGATACACAAGCACACTCGCCTGCAGCGTAGAAACCTTCTACAAATTCAGTGTTATTTTTACGAACATGTCCATCAACATCACAAGGAATACCACCCATAGAATAGTGAGCCGTTGCAGAAATAAGGATTGGTTCTTTAATCATATCTAGACCTAAGAAAGTGATAGCAAGATCACGAAGCTCAGGAAGTCTTTCCATAATTAAATCTTTTCCAAGATGTACTAGGTTAATGAAAACTGCATCTTTTCTTGGACCAACACCACGACCCTCACGGATCTCTTGAATAATAGCTCTTGCAACAACATCTCTAGAAGCAAGTTCCATAGCGTTAGGAGCGTACTTAGTCATGAAACGTTCGCCTTCAGAGTTGATTAGTTGACCACCCTCACCACGCGCTGCTTCAGAAATAAGAACACCATTACCAGAAAGACCTGATGGGTGAAACTGTACAAACTCCATATCTTCTAAAGGAAGACCATGACGCGCAACAAGTGAAAGACCATCACCTGTGTTAGCGTGTGCGTTTGAATTAATTTTAAATGAACGTGCATATCCACCTGTTGCAAACATTACTGCCTTAGCATTAAAGATTGCTTTTTCAGAATTCTTAATATCATAAGCTGCGATACCGTGAACTTTTCCATCTTTATAAAGAAGATCTGCTGCGTACCACTCATCAAAGAATGTTACACCATAACGAAGAGCTTGTTCAAAAATAGTTTGAAGAAGTGTAAGACCAGTACGGTCTTTTGCGTAACAAGCTCTAGGAGAAGATTGACCACCAAATGGACGTTGTGCAATCTTGCCATCTTCTGTACGAGAGAAAACAGCACCCATTTGCTCAACCCAACGAACTGTTTCAGGTGCTTTTTTACACATGAATTCAACAGTGTCTTGATCTGCTAGGTAATCAGAACCCTTAACTGTGTCAAACTCATGAAGTTCAATACTGTCTTCATCAGAAAAGGCAGCATTAATTCCACCTTGAGCCGCACCTGAGTGTGATCTTAATGGATGTAGTTTTGTAATAACAGCAACTTTCTTGCCTGCTTTTTGCAGTTCAAGTGCTGCTGCACAACCTGCAAGGCCAGCACCAACAATTACCGCGTCGTAAGTATGAATAGGAATACTCATTCGCAATCCTCCGAAAATAATTTTCATGATTATAACTTGAAGTTACTTGTAGAAGGTTAAAGAATGGGGGTTTTTATAGGAAGTTTATGAGTGTTACACTTTGAAGCAGTTTGAAGGTGCACCTGATACCTATAGTAATAGTTGCCAGAAAAAAGAACCTATCTAAGGCCTTTCTCCGCGCGATCTTTAAGTTGAGCAATTTTATTTCCACCTTGTGATATTGCTACATGTAGAATTTCTTTAGCATGAACTATAGTCTGGTCAAGAGGTTTGTTTGGTGCATTAACAGCAAAACCACCACTGACTGTTATAGTAATCACTTCACCCTTTGGTGCTTTAAACCTTGTTTCTTCAATTGTTTTACTCGTTTTAGGGGGTGCTAATAATGAATGAAGAT
>DTVI01000238.1 GCA_012963655.1 Sulfurimonas sp. | reverse complement strand
GATACCACGGCTCCGACTGTATCTTTTGTTACTTCATCTGCAATTAATGGAACTTATGGATTAGGAGAAACAATTCCAATTCGTGTGTATTTTAATGAAACGGTAAAGGTAGATAACTCAACTGGAAATCCAACTTTACAATTAGAAACTGGAAGTACTGATCGTTATGCAAATTATTCGATGGTAAGCTGTGTATGCAATTATATAGACTTCATTTATATAGTTCAGCCGGGAGACGATACTAGTGATTTAGATTATAAATCAATCAATTCATTGGCTACGAATGGAGGGAGGATTCATGATCCTGCTGGAAATGATGCAATACTAACCTTAGGTACGCCTGGGTTCAATTCACAATCATTGGGATTCAATAAAGCCATAATAATTCAAACAGAGGCACCCACAATTGTTTCAACCTATCCGCAGAATGGGGCTACAGACTTTCCCTATGCACAAAAAATATCCATTACTTTTTCAGAAGCAATGGACAGTTCTTCATTAACTAGTACATCTTTTTATCTCAAAGACAGTTCAAACAATACCATCAGTGGTTCCATAACTTATTCCACAGATAATAAAACATATTATTTCAAGCCTACAAGTAATCTTCTATCCAACACAGTTTATACAGCTACTGTTACCACTGGAGCAACCGATGATAGGAGTAATCCATTGAAGGCCACTAACTCTTGGACATTCACTACATTCAATTTATCAGGAACTGACCCACTTTATTCCTACCAGTGGCACTTGAATAATACCGGGCAAAAAACATTTTCAGAATATGCAGGAATAGCTGGTGAAGATATGAACATGCTAACGACAGTAAGTGAGGGTTATACTGGCAAGGGTATTAAGGTTGCTGTCTTGGATTCAGGTCTTGAAATAGCTCATGAAGATTTGTCTGCAAACATCATCAGCGGTGGATCATGGGATTTTGTTGGAGGAGATACAGACCCGACGCCAACTTCAACAGGGAGTGATCATGGAACAAAAGTAGCTGGAATTATTGCTGCCAGGGACAGAAACGGTATTGGTGTCAGAGGAGTTGCTCCAAGAGTTCAATTGAAAGGCTTTAACATTTTAAAAAATCAAAATGTAACAAATTATCTAAAAGCATTAGGTGCATCTTCAAGTTCACCAAATTCATCTGATATAGATATATTTAATTTAAGTATTGGATTTGGGTCTAATTATGATACTCAGATGGATTCAAGCATTGAATCTCAGTTATTAAATGGAGTAACAAATCTTAGAAATGGGAAGGGATCAATTTATGTTAAGTCTTCAGGAAACATGTTTGAAGAATGGCCTGCAAGTACCAACTGCACACCATCTTTTAATGCAGTATTAACCTGTCAGAACACCAACATGGACCCCTGGAATACCTTGCCTTATTTAATTGTTACAGGAGCAGTTAAAGCGACAGGAGATATATCAAACTATACTAGTGCAGGCTCTTCTTTGTGGATCAGTGCACCAGGTGGGCAATTTGCAAGAAAAGGATCCCCTTTTATTTTACCAAACGGTAATTATTGGATATGTACTGGAGACTATTTAACA
>DTVI01000237.1 GCA_012963655.1 Sulfurimonas sp. | reverse complement strand
TAAATTATATACTAATGATTCATTATTCTCAAAAATTATAAGAAAATCAACTTATTTTTTTAACTGTGGCTTCACTAAATACGAACTAGAAAGAAATCTAAATAAATTTTATTTTTTCTCAACTTTCCTCATGGTTAGTGGTAGAAAGAAATATAATAATTAGTAGGGAGGTATAAACAATGTCTGAAATAAGCGATAAGATTGATAGTAAAGTTAAGGTGGCTTTATATAGAAGTGTTGTAAATAACATTAATGCTGAATTAAGTGAGTTGGAAGCAAAAGAAATATTATTGGTTAATAAATCAGTTTATATCACTAGCAAGGACGATGACCATGCACAGCTACCTAAGGAATTGAAAGAAATTATTGTTAAGCAGGTAGATTTAATAGAAGCATTGAGTTGTGCAAAAGAAAAATTAAAGGCTGCAGAAGAAGAAAAGAATTAACCATCAATATTCTTCAATCTCCAGAGTTTTAGGTAATACATACTTGCCTCACTCAAACTCAGCTTTTAGTCAACATTTTTAATTTAATGGTTTATACCCATGAATTTGGTAGTTGTTTATAATATCTTTACCGTATAACTATTGATGGTTAAAAAAATATGATCTTCCTTGTTACTAATTAATAAAAAAATTCATTTATCACTTTTCTTTTATATAATTTTTGTAATATTACTTACCCAGAAACTTCCGTTAGTTGATTCATAATTTTTTGTTTTGCAGGAATAAAATTATTACCTATCCGAAGTACTGTTTTTCTTATAATTTTTGAGAATAATGAATCATTAGTATATAATTTAACGATAGCATTTGTTCCTAGATACAAAGGTTTACTTGCACGCCTATGTTGTGACTGGTATTTTTCTAAAATAATTGATGAACCAATATCTAATCCAAGCATCAGAGCTGATTTTATTTGTTGTGAAAGTGTGTTTTGTCCTCTTAATCCAAGATTAAAGCCATGTGCAGTTACTGGATGCATTCCTACTGCAGCATCACCAATGAGCGCGAAACGACATGCAATAAATTTATCGGCAAAAACTCCAATTAGAGAATACATATAGCGTTTATCAATTAATTTCATATCACCTAACTTATTCTTAAATTTTTTGCTAACATAGGTATTAAATTCATTCTTATTCAAGTTCATCATCTTTGCAGATTTTTCAGTTGGTATTGTCATAATTATTGATGAGGTATTTTGTATTAAAGGAAGTACTGCTAAAGTTTCTCCATAATGAAAACACTCATAAGCGATGTTGTTATGATGTTTTGTATGTTTCATTCTACATATAATCGCCACTCGTCCAAAATCCTGCATGGTTGCAGATATTCCTAAATTTCGTCGTGTTTGAGAAAAACGGCTATCGGCAGCAACTATTAAGGATGCTTGTATCTTTTTCTTATTAGTCATCATAACAGATGCATATTCATTATTAGTACTTACTTTGAGAATAGATGTATTAGAAATTATTTTAATATTTGGTTTTGTGATTATCTCGTCATATAGTGCTTTACGGATAAGATGATTTGAAACAAGATATCCTAGGGCATCCTTACTA
>DTVI01000236.1 GCA_012963655.1 Sulfurimonas sp. | reverse complement strand
TGGAATCTCCTCGGGTATCCCAAAGTATGGTTCAACTCGACTATCAAAACGATCAGCACTATTCCGCCTTGGAAATGGGAACCAACCATTGCTAGCACCCGTACCCTCACGAAACGCGAACGAGAAAACAACTTTTATAACTTCAACGAGAGCCCTTTCGAGAAGTTCATTCGGAGACCCGAACAGGTTACGATCAGACCGGTCCAACAGGTAAGCGAAAACATCAAAAAGTTCCTGGTACAGGTTAGTGATTGCGCAACAATCAAGGATGTTACCCGAAGAATATCCCGTAAGCAAGGAATTACGATCGATATGCTAAAAGTAAACTTTAAGGACTATTACGAATGCATGACAATTCGTGACAACAAGCTTGCAGCAACAAAAATGAGACAAATGGTTCGTTTTTACGCCAGCGGAACGTTTGCAACGCACGACAGCTACTTATGGTACAATTGTCTTATGAGTCCCCTTTCGGCTACGTGGCACAAACACGCTCCCTTCAACGAGAACATCCCCGCAAAAGAAACACTTTTGGAATACTGCAAAACGAACGCGATTATCAACCCCGAAACCGAATTCTTCGAGTTGAACGTGATCCGAAACAACAACCTTCGTGCCCAAGAAAAGATGAAGCTTCTGTTACAACACAACCGGGAAAGTACCTCTACGAACGATTCCTCCGTGTAAGAGCAAGATGCCGCGTCTCCCACCAAACGCAACCTGGTTAAGTCCAACACGATACGCGAGTTCGCTCTTTGATACCGTACCCAAGATACACACCCGATTCAAGGTTCTCGAAACAGACTCACACGATTTCACATCGTTGTTGCATCATCCCCATATTGCACGCGTACGCGAACAGCCACGAAAGAGTGTCGACATAATCATACGATTAGATAACCGATTCTGTGACTGGCACTACCATCATTCCGCTAGCGGTCAAGAGTACGCGTTTCCAGAAAAACTATCCGAAGTAAGACACTTTATCGCTTTGCGTATGTTCCATCATCACCGAAAAGGAATCCGATTCAGTGTCGCGAAGAACAATTTCGGAGAACCGACAATCGCGAAAATCACCAATCTGATTAAGGCGCTTTCACAACCTGTTACCAGTACTAATTTCACAAATGTTCCAACCCGTTCCGTCCAACACGTCCACTTTGCAAATGCCGATCCCGAACACCTCGTGAAATCCAATATGCCGTTTGCAAGCAGACACCTAGGCGGTTCCGGTACTTACTTCTCATCCGAACAAGATCAAGCACTCGAAACCCTGTTCACCCCAGATGGCAAGCCTACCGGGAACAACCTCATGATTCTAGGAAAATGCGGTACCGGGAAGACAGCACTTCTAAAATACGTGATCCGAAAGTTTGCCGAACACGGGTACAACGTTGGAGTTACCGCATCGACCGCATCGGCCGCCTCGCTAACCAAAGGATTTACGATTGAACGCTTCCTAGGAATATTCGATGTCGGAATGCACGGTGAAGAATTAGCATACAACCTGATACAACATCCCGAAGTTGTAAAACGTCTCTGCCAACTTGATGCGTTGATAATCGA
>DTVI01000235.1 GCA_012963655.1 Sulfurimonas sp. | reverse complement strand
CCTTGATCAATCATCAAAGCTTCTCCCGAAGTTCGTTCAAACTTACCTTTTAGTGACGAACACTCTACACTCCCTTCTAAAACGACTAGGGAAGTTCTTTTCTGAGGATGACAATGCATCGATGTGAGTGCCCCAGGTTTGAGATATAATATCCAGACGGCAACCGATTCATTTTCAAAAATCAAATACTCATACCCCCAGGGTTTTTTTACAATGACTTTCGAATAATCGAAAAAATCATCAGATATATCTTTAGTGTCATATACAATCTTTGCCAGAGTTTCTTTATCTTTTTCTGAAACTACAAATCGTTGAATAATAGCCGAAGTCATTTTTTTATAGAGAAATAAAATGAGGATAGAAAGAAGGAAATAATGGTCTCAAATTGGATTTTCTCACTGTATTTAAGGCAAATAAAATTTTCGAGTATGTTCAATGATATACTCAATTTGTTCTGGCACGATATATTGGTGAGCAGGTAGTGTAATAATTTCATCAGCTTGTTTTTCACACTCTGGGAAATCACCTCCCTTATGTCCCATTTCTTTGGCAGCCTTTTGAAGGTGGAGAGGACAGGGATAATGAACTCGACACTCAATTTCTTGGGATTGTAAATATTCAACCAGTTGATCTCTTTTTTTGGCCTGAATAACATATAACTGATACACATCTTTGTACTTTGATGATCTTTCTGGAAAATTGATATACTCTTCCAAATCACTTAGCCCTTGATCAAGAAGTTGGGCATTACGAATACGAATGTCATTTGAATGGTCAACTGTATCCAAAACTTTTGTAGCAACAATGGCTTGAATAGGTTGGATTCGGCTGTTAATTCCCCACATTTCAATATGATCTCGATCTGTCATTCCATGATTACGGTAACGTGTAAGAAATTCAGCGACATCATCATCATCTGTCGTTATTGAACCACCATCACCCCATACATTCAAAGGTTTTAAAGGATGAAAACTAAATCCATTGGCTTTACCAAATGAACCGCATCGTTTTCCATTCACCGTTGCTCCAACAGCAGGACAGGCATCTTCAACCACCACAAGGTTGTGTTGATTTGCAATTTTCATAATTCTATCCATATCTGCAGGACATCCCATCCAATGCACAGGCACAATTCCTTTGGTTTTGGGTGTAATTGCTTGTACAATCAAATCAGGATCGATTTGCATCCGTTTATCACAATCTACAAAGACAGGCTGAGCACCAACAGCAACAATAGCCCCCACTGTGGCATAAAATGTGTTGGGAACTGTAATAATCTCGTCACCATACTTAATACCAGAAGATTTGAGCGCAAGGATCAAAGCATCTGTGCCTGTATTAGTTGAAATGACATGCTTGACTCCAATATATTCGGCAAACTTCTTTTCAAATTTTTCAACAAATGGCCCTAATGTAAATTCTCCCGTTGACACTAGATGCCGCAAGTCTTCAATATACTCATCAACTTCTCCAAATTGCTGATGTAAATATCCATAATTGACCAACATAATTAATCTTTTTTTCTCAATTTAAATTTAGTTAGATTTCTTAAAAAATTTTGCAATTA
>DTVI01000234.1 GCA_012963655.1 Sulfurimonas sp. | reverse complement strand
ACAATTATCAAAGTATCATATTAAAAACCTTCCACCTGATCTTTCTCTGGCTTTGGGATCTATCACAGTTTCACCTTTAGAATTTTCATATTATTACACGGTGATTTCTAATTATGGAACCGAGGTTAAGCCTATTTTAATTCGTAGTGTAGAAAACTCTTTTGGCGAAGAGATAAGGTATGAAAATGAGTCTGAGGTACAAACAAGCCCTGAACAAGCTTATATCATGATTGATGTTTTGAAAGATGTTATTAAAAAGGGTTCAGGTCGTCGTGCTAGGGTTTGGGGAATTGAGCTTGCGGGTAAAACAGGTACAACAAATAAGGGCATAGATGCTTGGTTTTGTGGTTTTTCACCTGCTATTCAAACCGTTATTTGGTACGGAAATGATGATAATACACCTATGTTTAAGGGTGAACAAGGAGGAAGAACTGCAGCTCCTGCCTTTGCTTCTTTTTATAAGCAGATTTTAAAGTCTCATCCTGAAACAAAACGTAAGTTTGAAGTACCTGAGGGGATAATAAGCTCTTATGTAGGAGATCAAAAAGAGTATTTTACAGAAATTTCTAAACCTCCTCAAATCCAGAATACACAAGGTGCTGATGAAGAACTTCTTTTTTAAAAAAAAATATTTTATAATATTATTGTATATAATGAAATTATTATAATATAAAGGAAGAATATGAAAGTGAAATTTATAGTACTTAGGACACTATCATTAATGATACTAGTGGGTTGTGCGTCAAGTCCTAAACAAAATACGGTACATGATACAAGAACAAATATCCCTGTAATAAGTAAAACACTTGCTCAAGCAGTAGATACAAAGTCTATAAAACGTAAGGTTGCCATTGGCCGTTTTACAAATGAGACTGCGTATGGACAAAGCTTTTTTATAGATAAAAACAATAACCGCATTGGTAAACAAGCGATGGATATCTTATCGGCGAAGCTTTTTCAAACAGGCAAGTTTATTATGCTTGAACGTACAGATATAGCTCAAATTCAAAAAGAATTAGATATCGATGGTGCCGGAAAGGTTAGAAATTCTGCGGATTATATCATTGTGGGCTCTATTACTGAATTTGGTCGTAAACAGGTAAGTGATGTTGGTATTTTCTCTCGTAATAAGAAACAAGTTGCCAATGCTAAGGTACATATCCGTGTTATTGATGTTTCAACAGGTCAGATTATTTACTCAGAAGAAGGTAAAGGAGAAGCCTTCTCAGAGGCTGCTTCTACTTTTGGGGTTGGTGTAAAAGCAGGGTATGATAGTTCTTTGAATGACAAGGTTCTAGATGCGGCTATTACTAACTTAGCGTCTAATATCATTGAAAACATGCTTGATAAACCATGGAAATCTTATATATTAGGATATGAAGATGGAAATATTATTATCTCAGGGGGTAAGTCCCAAAATATTAAAGTTGGTTCAGAATTTGATGTTTTAAAAGAGGGTAAAAAAATAAAAAATCCTCAAACAAATATGATGATTACCTTACCGGGTAAAAAGTTAGCAAGCATTAAGGTTTTAATGAGTGTTGGTGACACACCTGAGTCTGAAGTTT
>DTVI01000233.1:873-1568 GCA_012963655.1 Sulfurimonas sp. | reverse complement strand
GGCGGAACGCCACTCTTTTTTATATCAAGCCGATTTTTTGTATGGTCCTCGTTTACGACGCTGCCATTGTTTTTCCTGTTCACGGAAGACGGTCCCCAGCCGGTCTGTTTGCTTGGCTTGAGCCTTGACTGCGTTATCATCACGAACATGGGTATGGGAGATGCAATTGATGATCAACTCCGCCAAGCCGGTGAAGAACACCGGATCCAGGCTCTCAGTATCCTTGGCTCGTACCATCGACGGGGTAATGATGAACTGGCCAACCGGGCACTGAAAAACTTTGGCCATGAACAACTGCCGTTCAAGAAATCCAATGCTAATGCCGCATGGTACTATTTGATGCTGCTCGGTAATAACCTGTTCGAGGCCTTCAAGGAAGATGTCACAGCGCCAGTTATTCCAGTAACGGTATATGCCGATACCTTCCGGCGTCAGTTTCTTGATATGGCAGGCAAATTCATCCGGCATGCCGGGAAACTGATCATGAAAGTACCCAAAACCACCTTTGAGCGACTGCAGTTGGACCAGTTGTTCACCACTTGCCTAGAGCCATTAGTACCGATCTGATAAACCAGTTTCAGTTCAAGATAAAAATATATCGGTTTGTGTGGATAAGTCTGTCCACGCGATGATGAATTAAAACTTCAGATTCTATAAGTGATTATCTGAAGGCCGTTTTGACTGATATATCCATG
>DTVI01000233.1:0-853 GCA_012963655.1 Sulfurimonas sp. | reverse complement strand
CGTAGTAATTGTTTCATTAATGACATGAAAATATAATCGCAATGTTCCCGTACTTATTTTAGAATCGCTCATTTTAGGTGGTATTGAGAAGACGGTCGGGGTAATACAGCAAGTGATAAATCATCTTCATTATTTGAGTGTTTAATATCACCCTTTGAATAAAAAAGAGTGGCGTTCCGCCAACGTGTAAAGTATCAGCTTGGATTCTACCTCCTGTGCAAAGAGGGTTAATGCTCCTTTCATTCTCTTGCTGCGGGCACCAGCCCAGTGTTCTTCTAGCACAGATTCATCACCGTAGTGCGGTACGGTATGAAAGTCAAAATTTATGCACTTTCCAGCATACACACCAGTCCTCCCTATATTTTTTTACTTGCATTACCTTGAAAGGTTGTCTCACATTTGATAAATGGTCTTACAGCATGATGTCCCCAATCATAAGGATAATTCCCTTTTGCGCCTAATCCTCTTAACTCGTCCACTATTTCAAATGATAATGCATGTTCTACTAGCAAGTTTGTTTGTGAATTCGAGATACTTGGCGGACTAAATATAGCTGGTGTTACGGTGGTTCTTCCTGGATTTAGCAGGTTTTTCGGGATAAGGAAAGCCGCTCTATACATCCCCACTGATTTGGTACTTTGCTTACCCCATGGGCCGTATATATACTCATCTGCCATTAAAAATAGGCTTTCAGTAGTTTTGTTCCCAACCCTAACAAATAGTGCAAATTGATAGCCTGTCTTTAATACAAAATAGTCTATTTCCAAAAAAACGTCATCAGATACATCAAAAACACTCTTTATTTCCCCTTTCTCGTTCTTAGTTTTTTTGGAAATAGACTATTTTGTATTAA
>DTVI01000232.1 GCA_012963655.1 Sulfurimonas sp. | reverse complement strand
TGCCCTTGACTCTTTTTGATTTTCCTATATATACTAGCAGAGGAATCAAACAGTCTGTGTGGTCTCTCCTTCATTCAATGAAGAAGAAAATATAAATGCAGTAGAAGATTTCTTTGGGACGTCGTATTTATCCGGAAGTATCGTAGTCGACAATAACTCAACAGATAATACATCATGAAAATTGATTATTCCAATTGAAAGGGAGAAATATGAGAATTGCAATGATTAGAGTACCCACCATTATGGATAATTCATCGTCAACAGCACCAATATGTCCTCCGATTGGATTGGCTTATCTTAAAAGTATTGTAAATGTCTTCACAGATGATACTCAAGTCATTGACTCTGTAGGGAATAAACCAGAATTTAACACTGTTGTCTTTGAAGGGCACTCTTATCGCCTACTGGGGCAAACGGCTGAGGAAATTGTCAATTCATTGGCATCAGATACGGATATTATCATGATTTCAGTGATGTTTTCTCAGGATTGGCCATATTCTAAAGAGGTAATACGAGGGATAAAGAATAAATGCCCCAAAGCGGTAATTATTGCAGGAGGAGAACATATTACAGCATTACCAAAATACAGTTTAGAGTCTGCTCCAGAAATTGATATATGTGTATTAGGAGAAGGGGAAAAAACACTTTATACCTTATTGGATAATTTTAAAATAAATCACACTTTCCCGAAAAATTTATCTGGCACATATAGTAATCGGTATCAATTTACAGAGCAGAAAAAAATCCAAAAAACTGAAAAACAACCAAGAATTAAAAAAATAGATGCAATACAATGGCCTGATTGGGAAGGATTTCCTGTTGAGAACTATTTTCAGGAAGGACATGGTTTTGGTGTCAACTTAGGACGTTCAATGCCTATCATTGCTTCGAGAGGGTGTCCATACCAATGTACTTTCTGTTCAAACCCTGCCATGTGGACCACACTCTGGAAAGCTAGGGATCCCCAAGATGTAGTTGAAGAAATGAAATTTTATATAGACAAGTATCAGATTTCTAATTTTGATTTTTATGACTTAACAGCAATTGTCAAAAAAAAATGGATTGTCCAATTTTGTAACATTCTCATCGAAAATCATCTCAATATCACGTGGCAACTTCCCAGTGGAACGCGATCTGAAGCTATTGATAGAGATGTAGCAAAACTGTTGTATCAATCTGGATGCCGGAACTTATCATATGCTCCAGAATCGGGTTCTAATGAAATATTGGTGCTTATCAAGAAGAAAATAAAGCTAGATAAAATGATTGAGTCCATGAAAGATTGTGTTGCTGAAGGACTCAGTATCAAAGTCAATATTATTTGTGGATTTCCATCAGAAAAATGGAAACATCTTGTTGAAACTTTAAAGTTTCTTACTCAAATCGCTTGGATTGGTTGTGATGATATGTCAATCAATCAGTTCTCTCCATACCCAGGCAGCGAATTATTTGAAGATTTGCAAAGAGCAAATAAAGTTAAGCTAGATGCACAGTATTTTATCGGACTTTCTTATTATAGCAGCATGACGAATGCCCAATCTTATAGTACCTATCTCCCTAGAGGATGATGA
>DTVI01000231.1 GCA_012963655.1 Sulfurimonas sp. | reverse complement strand
GACCAACACCATAACCCTTCCAACCAGCAGGATAACCATATAACTCTCCACCATTTTGTTGGTGGTACTGAGTCATATCAAATTTCATAATCTTATATTTAGGAATATGTTCAGCCATAAGTTCAGCAAGGAAGGTCTTTCCTGTTGCAGGAGAACCTAGGAAAAGGTAAGTAGACTTAGGTCCCTTATCATCTCTAACAGCCGTTTTCATACTGTTAGCCACGATATTAATAGCTTGTTCTTGACCAAATAAATCTTTAGCTAGTTCTTCTTTGAACTCTTTAACAAAATCAATATTATTTTGAGCTTCTTTTAGACCTGACTCATCAAATTCATCTTTGTCATCATGGTTTTTGAATTTTTCAATATTTGCTTTTACTAAGGCTTCTGTTTCTGTCATGTTTTACTCTTTATAATTTATTATTTACGACTATCAGCAATACACTTTAACATTGCTTCAAAATTACCTGTTGAACGTACTTCTACTACCGCGTATATCACCGCGTGTAAGGCAATATATTGTAAGTAAGTACTAAGGTCTTCACAATTACTTTGTGCCATATTTACTTCTATCTTTTCTATTTGTCCCTGAGTTGCTTTAAATCCATAAACTTACTTGTCCTTCAGGCTTTCTCGTGCGCAATAATATTGTAAATTCACTTAAAAAAAGCCCTATTTTAAATTTTAAGATATAAGACCTATAAAAAGCTAAAACCTCAGCAGCAAGCCTTTATTGAGACTAAGGCCTATACCCATAAGTTTTCTTATCAACAACTTCGCCTCATCATAGAAATGGCAAATGATTTTGAGATGTGGAGAGAGAAAAATATTAATCAGATATGGCCTGAACATACCCATTCAAAGGTTATCTTACAACGTATCACTAAGATATATAATGAGGTTAAAAACAAACCTAAAAGTTATGATGGATTTGACCCTTCCATACTTAGATCTGAGCAGAAATTTTCTTTTACCACCAAGCCAAAAGAAGGCTTTGGTCTAGGCATGTGTCCTGTTGCATCTGAGGGTACACGTTGTTGTAAGATTATAACATTTGACGCAGTTGAAAGCTGTGGATTTGATTGTTCTTATTGTACCATCCAGTCTTTTTATAAGGAAGAAAAAATCACCTTCGATTCAGGCTTTAAAGACAAGCTTAGAAATATACAACTAGATTCCAATAAGACCTATCATATAGGAACATTAACCTTTATCAAGCCAGTAATAAATAAACTTCGTCAAAGAAATTTCAATTCTAAAATATTACAAATGCCCTTTGATAATGCAGCAGGTAAGGCATCTTATCCCTTATCTATAAAAGAAGAAATGTTTAAATATGCATATGAGTCTTTTAAGCCCTGGCATAAAAAGGTTTTCTTTTATCTTTGTATGGAAGACCATTCTTTATGGAAAAAATGTTTTGGGTATGAGTATTACGCAAATGTGGATTTAGAGCGCGCTATGGTTAGTTCATATTGCGAAAAGACAGAAATGCAATATATCTACAGTTAAGAGTTCTACCTAAGAGAAGAAGGTAAAGTTCTTCTTTTCTAAGGATAGTCTATTTTAATATTCAAAAATAACACCTAACTGATCCATTACATCCTCAACTATATCTTCAAGCATCTCATGATCATATCCTGCGTCATGTGCCTTTCTTAGACCAAAGCTAATGGCTTGGTCTGAAAAGGGACCGTTTACAGGGGCAATTGTCTTAACAATGTTAAGTGCGGTTGCGTATTCTTTAATGTCTTTAGGTGCCTTTGCGTAGGTATCTGAGAAACGAATTATATCTACAAAGGTTTCATCAAACTTCCAGTGTTCAAAAATAGCTGCTGTAACGGTGGCGGTTGTTTCTTCTACATAGGAAAATTCAACCTGAGGAATATTATTACTTATTTCTATTTCTGATTTAAAATTAAAGAGAAGGTCTTCTTTGATGACATCAGAGGCAATGATAATCTTTCCTGTTTCCTGAAGAAAACAAGCAAGAAAAAGATTTTCCATCTTTTTTCTATCAATCTTTGAATACCAGTTATACATTAAAACAGCTTGTTGATTTGAAATATCAGCAAATTTTTCTGAGCTGACACCATAAGGTTCCATATCAACATTCAAAAGTTTTTTAACAGAATTACCAATAGCAATAGAACGTGTCATAGACATACCAAAAAGAGAAACAGCCTGAGCCACACTCTTAATTTCTTTTCCAAAACAATAAAGAGGCGAGTTAGCTGCCTTAAGAAGGTTAGCTACAATCATAGGATCTTTTTGCACAACACTAATAAGATCATTAATCCCCGCATCAGGATTAGAACAAACTTGTTGCATTTCGACGATGGTCTTGGGTAGAGCAGGAAGGGATTTAATGCTTTCAACAAGAGATGATCTCATTTATATATCCCTTTAAGTTTTTATTTTCTTTATTGTATCACTAAATGTTTATTTTTTATGTAAAGCAAGCTCTTTCTTCAAAAACTCTCCCGTATAAGAGCCCATCTCTTTAAAGTTATCAGCTATTTCTTCAGGTGTACCAACGCCTACTATACGTCCACCCTTAGCTCCCCCCTCAGGGCCCATATCAATAACATAATCTGCATTCTTCACCATATCAAGATTATGCTCTATCACTAAAACAGAATTACCTAAGTCTACAAAATTATGTAAGACCTGGGTTAAGCGGTTTACATCTTCAAAATGAAGACCTGTGGTAGGTTCATCTAAGATATATAGAGTCTTTCCTGTATCTTTTCGACTAAGCTCTTTAGATAGCTTAATACGCTGAGCCTCACCACCAGAAAGTGTTACCGCATTTTGACCTAAAGATATGTAACCTAGTCCAACATCATTTAGTGTTTTTAGCTTCATCTTAATCTTTGGAATTGGTGCAAAAAATTCTAGGGCTTCTGAAACAGACATGTTCAATACATCTGAAATCGATTTTCCCTTATATAAGATCTCTAAAGACTGAGGATTATAACGCTGACCATGACATGAATCACATTTGACCATAATGTCTGGTAAGAAGTGCATTTCGATTTTAATCTCACCCTCTCCCTGACATTTTTCACAACGCCCACCCTTAACATTAAAAGAAAATCGTGAAGAAGTATACCCGCGAATTTGAGCTTCTTTAGTCTTAGCAAAAAGAAGGCGAAGTTCATCCATCAGACCTGTATAGGTTGCTGGGTTAGAGCGAGGCGTACGTCCAATAGGGCTTTGGTCTAGATAAATAACCTTATCTAGTTGTTCAAGCCCATCAATCTCAACACCTTTAATCTTCTTAACCTTTCTAGCATGATTAAGAAGTTCTCTTGCTACTGGGAGAAGGGTTTGAAGTATTAAAGATGACTTTCCTGAACCGCTTACACCTGAAACACATACAAGGTTATGTAGAGGAATCTTTACTGAAAGGTTTACTATATTGTTGATGGTTACATTTTTAATCTCAATCCAGTCTTCTTGAGGACGTCTGTAAAAGTATTCAATCATCTTTCTACCGTATAAATAATCAGCAGTAAGTGTCTTAGCTTTTTTCATCTTATCTAGCGTTCCTGAGAAAACAACTTCTCCCCCATATTTACCCGCGCCTGGGCCAATATCTACAATATAATCTGCATGTTGAATGGTTTCCTTATCATGTTCAACCACGATAACGGTATTTCCCTTTTCTTGTAAAGAACGTAGGGTACGAATAAGCTTGAGAGTATCTCTTTCATGTAAACCAATACTTGGTTCATCAAGAACATACATAACACCTGTCAGACCAGAACCAATTTGTGAGGCGATACGAATACGCTGGGCTTCACCACCAGAGATAGACCTTGCATCTCTAGAAAGTGAAAGATAACCAAGTCCTACATCATAAAGAAAAAACAGTCTTTCTTTTACCTCATTTAAAATAGGTTCACCTATCATTGCTGTTTGTTTAGAAAAGTGCTTAAAATTATTATCATCTTTAAAAAATGCATATGTGTCTTCTATAGGCATCTGAATAAGTTCAAAAATCTTCTTACCTGCCACATCTACCGCCAAAGATTCTAGTCTAAGACGATTTCCATTACATTTTGAACATGTTTTTTCACTCATATAATCTTGTAATTCTTTTTCATCTTTGAACATATCATAAGCAATTTTTGTTATTCCTGGCCATACACGCTTAATAGGATGTCCCTTCCATTCAAAAGGCACCTCATCTATACTTCCATGTAATATGGCTTTTTGTTGATATTCTTCAAGAGATGAAAAAGGCTTTGTAATAGAGATCTTTTCATGAGCACAAAATCCCTTTAAAAAGGTAAAGTAATAGCCTTTATTAAGACCATAAACAATTTTAACCGCGCCTTTTTCAACCGATAAGTCTGCATCAATAATTTTGTCATTATCAAGAGCGTAACGAATCCCTAGTCCATCACATTCAGTACAAGCACCCTTAGGCGAATTAAATGAAAATGAAAGTGGTTCAAGAGGCTCAAAACTTACCTTACAGGTATGACAGGCTAAGTGTTCTGAATAATGAATCATCTTCTCAGGCAAACCAACTTCTTCATAATTTAGAATCTCTATTTCTAATTCTCCATAAGATTCTTTAAGGGCTTTTTCCACATCTTGTGCTATTCGTTCTTTGTTATCATCTTTCATCACGATACGGTCAATAACAACCTTAATAGTGTGTTTCTTCGTTTTAGAAAGTTCTATATCCTCATCTAGTCTAGCCATTACACCATCTATCATTGCACGAACATAACCCTTTGCTCTAAGAGATTCTATAAGGTCTACAAAAGTACCTTTTTTCTCACGAATTAAAGGTGCTAAGATAATAACCTTTGACTTCATTGGAAGTTTTCCTACCTGCTCTATAATATCACTGGCATTCATCTTAGAAATTGGCTTAGAACAGATATGACAATGTTGTTCCCCTACTCTTGCATATAATAAACGCATATAATCATAAATCTCTGTAATAGTCCCTACGGTTGAACGTGGATTCTTAGACGTTGTCTTTTGATCAATAGCAATTGCAGGTGTTAGCCCCTCAATCTTATCTACCTCAGGTTTTCCAATCTTGTCTAAGAATTGTCGTGCATAAGAAGACAAAGATTCAATATAACGTCTTTGGCCCTCAGCATATAGAGTATCAAAGGCTAGGGTTGACTTACCCGAACCACTTAAACCTGTAAAAACAATAAGTTTATTTTTGGGAATTTCTAAAGAAATATTTTTAAGATTATTTTCGCGTGCGCCGGTAACTTTAATCATGAGAAGGTCCTGAATATTAGATAAGATAATACGGAGATATAAAAACCAAGTAAGAGTCTTTTTTGTAAGATACTTGATGTTTTGTGATTCAACTGAACACCGAAGTAAACACCGGCCAACGAGGCCGCTCCTATGATAATACCATCAAGGTATTGAATTTGTCCGACTACAGACAAGCTTATAAGGCCTGAGATAGAAGAAAAAACTACAAAGAAAAGTCCTGCTGAGATGGCCTTTTTCAATTCAAAATGTAAAAATCCTACTAAGATTGGTACCAATAATATTGATCCCCCTACCCCAATAGAAATAGAAAAAACACCTAAAACGGTACCAATTAAAAATAAGACTATAGGATGTATTTTTTTACTTTCTTGATACTGCCCTGGTGAATAAGCCATTCTAGCTATAGCTATACAAACAAAGATTAAAAATACATATTCAAGTACATTAGCTTCTACATTAGAAACGATCCAACCACTTAACAAGGCACCTACAAAGCCACCAATCCCTATAGGTAAAACGGTATCAAAGGCTAAAGAACCTTTTTTGAAGTTTAAAAAAGAACCATATAATGATGAAAAAACCATTTGTACAACTGAAATACCAATGGCTGTTTTTATATCATAAGACATAAATAAAAGGATAGGTACTAATATTGTTCCCCCTCCAATTCCAAAAAAACCAGAAAGAGAACCAACAAATAGTCCTAAAAACACTAATTCTATAATATTAAATATTTCTATAAGATATGCCTATTTTTTAAAACGAATTCTACTCAAGTTTGTATTACTAAGTCATTAAACCTAGATATTAGCACCAAAGTTTTTAGCAAAGTTCAAGAAAGGCGGTCACTTCTTCCACCTTATACATGTATTCAAACCAAATTTCTAGATTAAGATGAGATTATTAAACTACACTTAATCCCTTTGTCCTATAATATAGAAGAATTATAAACAACATACCTAGGGACACCAATATGATTTCAATGATTATAGAAGCTGCTGAGAATTTTTTACTCAATCAAATTGAGCTAACAAGCAAAAAAAGCAATAGCTTAAATTCCCAATCCCAAATGAGAACACTAATTGCTTCTATGGATATAGAGATGGATAATGGGGACACTAAAACAGTTTACCTTGGATTTGAAGAGACTCTTGTAAAAGAGATCATTTCAGTTTATCTTATGCAAAAGAACCCAGATGCTGAAACCATGCAAGATATGGTCTTAGAATCTACTAACATGATTGTAGGTAGTGCTAAGGTCTTAGCAGAAGAAGCAGATACAGATAATTTTTCAATAACAACACCTAAGTTTAAGGATATGGAAGAATTTATAGATTGTAACTGCAATGAAACATCTGTTTTAAGTACGCCTAAAGATTCTCTTGTTATTGGAATTAAGGCTTAAGCGTTATACATAAGGATTAAAATTTAATGCCAGAAGAAGAAGACAAAACACTTAAAGAACAAATGGCGGAAACCCGCCTAGAGAATTTTGATTTTGATACAACAGAAATAAAAGAACTTGCTTGGATGGATTATGAAGGCCTTTTAGATATGGAGGTTGAGTTTATAGCTGATCTCGGGCAGACATCCCTTTCTGTAAAAGACATTCTTTCCCTTCAAAAAGGTTCAGTCATTGACCTCTCAAAACCAGCAGGGGAAAGTGTTGAAGCCTATGTTAATAATAGGATTATAGGAAAAGGTGAGGTTATGGTTTATGAGAAGAACCTAGCTATCCGTATCAATGAAGTCCTTGATTCCAAATCAGTTATATATTATTTATCACAAGAGCGAGCCTTATGAAACACCTTTTATTCTTGTTACTTCCTTTTCTTCTTTTTGGATCAAAGATCCTTTCTTATAATGTTTATGAACGTTCACACCATGTAGATGTTATGCTTACCTTTGATACGCCCTTTGAAGGTAGACTCTCCCAAATTAAAAAAAATAATAAAATTATTTTAAAACTTGAGGGTGCTTCTATAGAGGCTCCTAAGATAAAAAATATTCGTACCTCATACTTACATAAAATGATTTTAACACCTATTTCCTCCCATACAGAGGTGATTTTACAAACAGCTTCAAACATTCATATGTCTGCGTCTAAAACAAGCGATGCATATGGTTTACGTTTACGTTTCACTAAGGCCATCCCTCCTAGTAAAACAGAGATAAGGAAAGAAAGCTCTTTTTTAAATTCAGTAGGCTTAGAAACAAAAGATGAGTCTGAATTTAACAATTCTTATTATGTTGTTATTGCTATTTTACTTCTAGGTATTATCATTATGTTGTGGTTAAAAAAGAAGATGGGACCTGGAACAACAAAAGGAAAACAACCTTGGTTATTCAAAGGAACCACTAAAAAAGAAGGTATTTCTGTTCGTTTTCAAAAACCACTTGATCCAAAGAATCGTGTAGCAATGCTTGATTATGAGGGGCAGTCTTATTTAGTTTTACTTGGTACATCTAATGTCTTATTAGATAAGTATTCTGAAGGTCAACCTGTGCGTACACAAAATGAGTTTGATAAGATTTTAGATGATAATAAGGCAGAACTAGATTCTTATTTACAACTCGATAATTCTGCTGATATCGAGCCTTTACAGTCATATAAAGAAAAGGCCTCAAATCAAGCTTACTCCCTTGACTAAGCTTTTTGCGCCTTAAATTTTCCCAACTGATCAATAATTTTCAATACAACTAAGTCAGATGTCACGTTTAATGATGTTCTACACATATCCAAGATTCTATCTACGGCTACAACTAAGGCAATATATTCAACAGGTAAGCCTACTTGATTTAAGATAACAACCATCATAACTAAAGATGCAGATGGAAGCGCAGCCACACCAACACTAAGTGCAACTATTGTTACGCCTAAAAGAACTTGTTCCCCAAACCCCATTTCAACACCAGCTAGATGTGAAATATATAAAACAGCAACACTTAAATAAGCAGCTGTCCCATCCATAGAAACCGTTGCCCCAAGAGGAAGAACAAAGGCTGCATTTTTTTCTTCTATCCCACCTTCATCTTCAGCTATACGCATTGATACAGGTAAGGTTGCTGCTGAAGAAGCTGTTGAAAAGGCCATAATCGGTGCTTCACGAATAGCACTAAGATACTTATACGGGTTCACACGACCTAATATATATAATAATAAAGGAAGGCTCACAAGTCCATGTATCACAATAACAAGAATAACCATTAACATATATTTCCATAATCCTAATATAACACTTATACCCTGATCGGCTATCACATAAGAAATAAGACTGAAGACACCAATTGGCGTTAGCTTAATAATCCATTCTGCCATGGTCAACATCGCATTTGTTACCCCAGTAAAGAAATCTAACATTAAGACCTGTCTATGTTGTTGAAGATGTAAAGAAGCAATTGCAAACATTATTGAAAATACAATGACTTGCATCATTGAACCCTGGGTTAAAGAGTTGAAAATATTTGTAGGAATAAAACTAAGAAGCATTGCTTGAAGTGAGAACTCAGCAATTTGTGAGGCTTTTGCATATTCAAGTCCCTCAGCAGATACAGCTTCACCTATAGGAAACAGGTTCATTGCTATAATAGCTAATAAAACAGCTAAGGAAGTTGTTGTTAGATATAAACCTATTGTTTTTAAGCCAATACTTTTTAAATCTTTTAAGTTACCAAGTCCCATAATCGCCACATAAATACTTGAAAAAACAAGAGGAACCACTAACATCTTTAAAAAGCTTATAAACATTTGACCTATGACTTGTTGTTCTAAGGCTAAGGCAGGAGCAAAACTTCCAAATAACACCCCTAAAACAATACCAACAATCACCAGTGTATTTGTAGTGGAATATTTTTTAATCTTATTAATCATTAATCAACCTTATTATATAATTTCATTGTATTATAGCATTTACAGTGCAGCAAAATATGCATTTAAGAAAAAGGATTAACATTGGGAAAGCAATATCAAACCCTTACACAACATGATAAAGAATTTATAAAAAAACAAAAACTTTTTTTTATTGCCTCATGTTCTAATCATGAAGTTAACCTTTCACCCAGAGGATATGAAAGTCTTTATATCCAAGACGAAAAAACCTTATACATGATAGATTACCTAGGAAGTGGGAATAGAACCGCGAGAGATATTAGTGAAAATGGAGAGCTTACACTTATGTTTACTGCCTTTGAAGGAAAACCTAAAATTTTACGTTGTTTTTGTAAGGGGCAGTGCATAGAGAAAGAGCAAGAAGAGTTTAAAAAAATCAGTAAATTTTTCCAACAAAACATGAAAGGGATTCGCCATATATTTAAATTTAATATTTACGCCCTTGAATCGAGTTGTGGGATGGGTGTACCCTTAATGAAGTATGAACAAGATAGAAATGAGGTCATAGATTATGCCTTAGATATGGCAGAAAAAGGAAAGTTCGACACCTATCATAATGAGCATAAGGTACCACCAAATTTACATAATATTTAATTATAGTATTAAGTATGATACACTTATAAACCAATATACAAAGAAAACATTATGAATTTAAAAATTTTTACACTCTTCATATTTTTACTTTTATCCACCCAAAACACCTTTGCCAAAAAAAATTCACAAGCTGACTTTTTACTAAAGGCAAATGAGCAAACCTCTTTTATGCATTATGAATTCCATAGTCTTGCTTATGAGGCTGCTGAAAAAAAGCATTATGAAGACACCTATCGTATTTATTTAAAACTTGCCAATAAGGGTGATAACCGCGCTGAATATAATATCGGAATGATGTATATGAAGGGTCTTGGTATCAATAAAAATAAGATGGATGCCTATAAATGGTTACGCCGTGCTTCAAAACATGGAAACAAAGAAGCAACACTTTACTTCCAAAAGATGAATGAACGATATAGTAAAAAAACAAAAAAAGTTCTTCCAAAAGCGACATCTAAACCAGAAAAAGAAGTAGTAACTAAGCCTATATCATATGCAAAAGACAGGAAGATAGTTGAAAAAGATATTATCACTAAAAACACTTCAAAAAGTGAAAGCAATGGTCCTAATCTAATCTATATAATTTTTGCCTTTATTGCCTTTATGCTTATACTGGCCTTTGTATTTTTGAAAAAGTCCAACAAAGAAGAAGACACCAAAGCAACAAAAAATAAGTTTGCTAAAAACAGCTTAGCTTATAAATCTTATATATATGATATCACCTATTCATATGTGAGTGAATATCATTCTGCCCTGCTTAAACACGTTAATATAGAACAAATACACCTTGATAAACACAAACTTCAAATTTACTATATGTTTATTTATGGTGTTATTGACTATTTTTGTCAATTAGAAAAGTTAACTGACGCTGAACAACGCCGTATGTTTAAAAGTCATATGGGTGAACTAGAGGGGAAAAAAAGTATTACTTCTATTACACAAACTATTTTAAAAGGGCAAAAAGATGCTTCTATGTATCATTTTCAAGCAGCAGGTGGAATTTCAGCCCAGGCCTGGCATGAACATAAGGCTGAAGATGCCTTATCTATGTTAAAGAAAGTCTTTAACCAACCACGTCACTAGTTATTAAAGACAACTAGTCTAAACTAAGCCTCACTATTTTTAGTCCTATTAGGCTTGCTTGACTAAAGAAACTATACTGACTTGAAAATGCGGCTTCGCCTGAAACTGCTCTTACGCTTGTTTTGTATTATCAAAGAAGTCAGTTGTAACCTTTCTAAACTCATCAATATCACTAATGCTATTAACAATATTTCTTAGATTAGAGGCCCCTTTTAGACCCTTACAATAGGTATGGATATGCTTTCTAAACATGGCCACACCATGAGGTCCATAAAAATTCACCATAGAATTAAAATGTTCTAGTACAATCTCTTTTTTGAGTTGTATAGAAACTTCTTGTTCACCAGTTTTAAGTTGATGAAATATCCAAGGCTGACCTATGGCCCCTCTTCCAATCATAAGACCATCTGCCTTTGTATGATTAAGTACCCATTGGGCTTTTTCATAATCTGTAATATCACCATTTGCTATCACAGGTATAGATAAGGCTTCTTTTACCTCAGCAATAGCATCATAATCAACCTCAGCCTTAAACTTTCCTACTCTAGTACGTCCATGAACAGCTATAAAGTCAGCACCAGCGTCTTGAACTATTTTTGCAATTTCAACATGATTTTTTTCAGAAAAACCTAAGCGGATTTTCACAGAGGTATATTGTTTATTCGATGTTTTCTTAATGGTTTCTATTATACGACCCATCTGGTCTAAGTCTTTTAATAAAGAAGAACCTGATCCACCACCTGTTACCTTAGGAACCGGACATCCACAATTCAAGTCAATCGCGTCAACACCTTCTTGGGTATTAATAACTTCAACTGCGGCTCTAACAACATCTACATCTGAACCTGCGATTTGAACAGAATATGGATCTTCAATTTTATTTTTTTCTAACATCTTCATAGATTTTTCAGAATGATGAACAAGGGCATTTGAACTCACCATTTCTGAAACGGTAAGATCAGCACCAAACTTTTTTACAACATTACGAAAAGGAAGGTCAGTATAGCCTGCAAGAGGAGCAAGTACATAAAGTGTTTTATCAAAAGAAATTTTAGAGTTCATTGTTTACCTATTTCATATAATTGTGAAATATTATCAAAAATATGCTCTGAGTTTGGTAAATTTATTTACCTAATATACATATAAAGCTATAATACTGCCAATAAATTAAATTAATGGTCTTGCACACTTGTGTGAAGTCTCCCTATTTCTCTCAAAAAGTATATCTTTTTGTAGCTTTAGGGGCTTGGAGGGATGTGAGTCCCTGCCTCTTTAATGGGCTTTTGCTCATTGAAGTGTGTAACATCAATATAAACAAGGATACATTTTATGGGTAGAGCCTTCGAATATAGAAAAGCCGCTAAAGAAAAACGTTGGGGAAATATGTCACGTGTTTTTCCAAAACTTGGAAAAGCCATTGAGCAAGCAGCCAAAGAAGGCGGTAGCGAACCTGATATGAATCCAAAACTCCGTACAGCAATTTTAAATGCTAAAGCGGAGAATATGCCAAAAGACAATATCCTAGCAGCCATTAAACGTGCTACGGGTAAAGATGCAAAAGACATGGCAGATGTTATCTTTGAAGGAAAAGGACCACATGGTTCTATGTTCATCATTGAATGTCTAACAGATAACAATACACGTACCGTTGCTAATGTTAAAAATCCTGTTAATAAAAATTCAGGTGAGATGCTTAATAAGGGTTCTCTTGACTTTATGTTTACACGTAAGGCAATTTTTGAATTTAAACTTCCTGAAAATGGTGATATAGAAGAACTAGAAATGGAACTTATTGACGCAGGACTTGAAGAATTAGAAGAAGAAGGTGGTGAATGTATCGTTCATACAACTTACGCTGATTTTGGAAATATGAATGCAAAGCTTGAAGAATTAGAAGTGGAGATGACTAAGGCAACCTTACAATATATTGCTAATACACCTATCTCTGTTACTGATGAGCAAATGGAAGATATTCGAATCATCTTAGACAAGCTTGATGAAGATGATGATGTTCAAGCCGTTTACACTAACATCAGTTAAGCTTTTTACTAGATAATCTTTCTTTTCTACTAGCAGTGAACACAAGGTGTCGCTGATCTAGTCCTTGCTATTTTTTAAACCCTTTTCACTACGCTGTAGAGTAAGGGAATATATAAAAGGTTCAACACCGTTGCCCACGCTATTCCAAAGCCTAAAGATATTGCCATAGGTTGGAGTATCATTGCCTGACCGGAGGCAAAAAAGATAAGCGTTGATAAGCCAAGAACTGTCGTAATAGAGGTAAGTACAATAGGACGTAAACGTGTTCGTGCTAAGGAAACCACCTCATCTATATTTTTTGCCTTACGTATAAATAAGACCATTAAGATACCATCATTAACCACCACACCTACTAAACCAATAGCACCTATAAGACTTGGCATAGTCATGTTCATCCCCATTATCATATGCCCTGCTAAAACACCAAGTCCTATAAAAAGAACATTAGACAAGACTATCGATGAGTTTATCAAAGAATCAAAAAGCCATACCAAGGTAATAAAAATTAGAAACAAGGCAATTAAAAAGGCCTGAGAAAGTTCGTTAATGGTCTTCTCATTTTCTTTTTGTTCCCCTTTTATATCAATTCCATATCCCTCATTTCGCAAGTCTTGCATTAAGGGTGCAAGAATAGATGTTAATTCACCCGCCGTTATTTTTTCTTTGTTTAAGGTTGCAAAGACAGAGCGAATTCTTTTACCATCTTGCTTACCTATACTCACATACGCCTTTTGAATAATAAAGTCTGCAATATCATTAAGTCTTACTTTTTGGTCTGTATTAGGTACATTAAGTTCTAATGAGTATAAACTTTCATATGAATCTTTTTTAGAGCTTTCTATACGAATACGAACTAAGCCTTCATCATTAAACATCTTTCCATATTCACCTTGAAGATACATAGCACGTAATTGTGTGTTTAAAATTTCTTCATTAAAACCAAGCTTTTGACCATAAGCATTAATATGTAACTTTAACTCTTTTTCACCTTGGGTTGCGTCATTTGAGATATTAAATACACCTTCATTGTCTTTCATTTTATCTTCAATGCGTTTCAAGCCTTCAATAAGTTCTTTATCAGCCTTACCATAAAGAGAAATTTCTACATCATTTTTGACCACACCTGTACCAGGGACAATAACTGATATCTCATCAAATACCTCTACACCATCTTCTTTTATATGAATAAAGGGTTTAATTATCTTTTTAATATCATCTTGTATTTCTCTAGCTGTGCGCTCTCTTGTTAAAAGTTCCGCGTCATATTCAACAGAGATATAAGGATTAATATATCTTTCAAATAAGTTGCTTGGGGCTCTTTCATTTAAGTCTATAAAAATATGAAAAAGGTTTTCCCCAATAATTGCATGGTTTTTGGCATCTAAACGCATGCCTACAATAGAAGTGATAGAAACCATCTCTCCCTCTTTTTTATATGCAAGTATCGCTTTTTCAACCTTGGTGATAATTTCTTCTGTATCTTCAAGTTCATGATTAATTTCAAGCTTTCCCGTAACAAATACCTGAGTAACATCAAAATCAGGAAAAAGCTGAAAACGTGTAAAACTTCCTAAGAGTAGACTGGCTATCAAGATAAAAGAAACCATAAGACCTAGGGCTATTTTCTTACGCTCTAGTAAGTAACGCAAGACCCCTTCATAAGACTTATACATTTTTTCCCACCAATCATGACTGACATGATTTTCATGCCTAATACGTAGAAAATCTTTGGCATGCAAGGGAAGAAAATAAAAGGCTTCAAACAAAGACGAAAGCAGAAGTACAGATATCATAATAGGAAGAATACGAATAAAAGCACCCATCTCTCCCGTCATCATAAGCAAGGGCAAAAAGGCAAAGACCGTGGTCAGGGTTGCTGCTAAAACCGCAGGAAACATTTCAACTGAACCTTCAATAACCGCTTCTCTTCTATCTTTTCCCATTTCTAAATGCCTGTAAATATTTTCAGCCACTACAATGGCCTCATCAACTAACATACCTAAGGCTATCAGTCCCCCAAGAAGAGAGAGCATATTTAAAGAATAGCCTATCTTTTCAGTGACAATAAGACCTATCATAAAAGACAAGGGGATTCCTAAGGCAACAACAATAGCAATACCACGGTTAACGGTTATCATCATGGCCATAAATACAAGAAAAAGTCCAAACATAATATTTGAGAAAACTGTATTAAGACGGTTTTTAATCCATACAGAAGTATCCCCATATACATTAAAATTATACTGAGGGTATTTTTCCTTATATTTTTTTAATAAAGTTCGAAATTCTTTAACAAGAGCAATCGCATTACCTGACTTTGATTTTGTAATATTAATACTAATACTATGAAGACCATCAAAATGTGAGATTTCTGTTGCCTTAGAAATTGTAAATTCTACAGAAGCAATATTTCCAAGATGTACCCTCTTACCTGAGACATTTAAAAGCATATCTTCTAAACGTTGAATTTCTTTTTCCCCATTATTTGTACTAAGATAAAAATGTTTTCCTCTTTCTTTTATGGTACCTATAGGAAAGATAGAACTAATAGAAGACAAGGCTCTTGTTACATCCTCAGCCTTTATGTCAAAGGCTTTTATCTTTTCAAGATTAAGCTTAATAAGTAGTTCTTCATCTGCGTCCCCACGAATCGTAACCTCATTAAGGTCTTTATATAAGGAAAGATCTGATTTTAACTTTTCAGCCATTTTTAAAAGCTCAGCTGTGCAAAAGTCACCCGAGATAGCAATTTGTGTTAGGGGAATAGACTCCTCAAAAAGTCTTGCTATGGGTTCATCCATATCTGAGGGAAGATCACGTTTAGTTTTGGCAATAACATCTTTAACATCATTAAGTGCAGATATATTATCTGCGCCTTTTTTAATGTCAGCTGTAATCTTAAAGCTACCGTTTTTAACCTCTGTTTCTAAGGAATCTAAGGCATTAATATTTTTAAGTTCATCTTCAATGTTTTTAACTGCCATTTTATCCATAATATCTGCAGATGTTCCAGGGTAAGCTCCTGATATAACCACCTTATCCATTTGAATAGGAGGAAAAATTTCTTTAGAAATATTAAGATAGGCCATAACAGACAAAACAAGGATAAAGGCAAGAAAGATATGATTTAAAAGGGGCTTATCAATGGCAAACTCTATAAATTTTCTTAACACTATCGTCCTTTACTTATGTTAAATTTTCATCTTAGAAAAGTGTATCAAGTATCTGATTTTTAAATCTCTTTTTCTCCACCTTTGAGGTTATGATTTTATGTTCTTCTTTTAAAGACTTATATTCTCGTTCAAGGGCTGAAATATCACGACTTTTATAATATATGCTACTGTGTAAAAACACCTTAGGAAAGGCCAATAAAAGAACTAAACAAACACCCATTAGCACAGACATTAAAAAAGCAAATTCTAAGTTTGTTTTGCTTCCAATAACCGTATCAATTTCAGCTAATATTTGAGCCTTATCGTCATATTCCAAACTGAAAAACCCTCATCTTAGCAGACCTACTCCTAACATTTTCTTTGACCTCATCACTTTTGGCTTCATAAGGCTTTCGTGCAACCATTTTACCTAAAGCATGATCATTACCACAGGTACAGCGCATAGCTTCTTCTGAACAAATACATGATTTTGACCATTTTTTAAATCTCTGTTTAACCATACGATCTTCTAATGAATGAAAAGAAATAATAGCGATGCGTGCGTCTTTTAAGCCAGAGTTTTCTATGCTATCTAAGAGCCCTTCAAGTTCGCCTAACTCATTATTTACTTCTATTCGTATGGCTTGAAACACCAGGGTAGAAGGATGTATCTTTTTTCCTCTAGGCGCAAAAGGACGAATGAGCTTTGAAAGTTCTTTAGCTGAGTTAAAAGGTCTAGCTTGAACAATTTCAGAAGCAATATGCTTTGCATTTCTTACCTCACCATAATCAAATAAGATACGTTCTAAGTCTTTTTGAGTATATGTATTAACAACATCAGAGGCAGAAAACTCTCTAGATGGGTCCATACGCATGTCAAGGTTATCACTTTCAAAGCTAAAACCTCTGTCTTTTTCGTCTAGTTGTAAGGATGAAACACCAATATCAGCCAGTAAGCCTCTAATGTTGTTGTCTTCTTTAAAAACCTCTGCTGACATTTGTGAAAAACGACCTTTTTTAATACTGACTCTATCCCCAAAGGCTTCAAGTCGTGAGCTAGAAAAATCAATAGCAGTTTGGTCTTGGTCAATTCCAATAAGTTTGATATTAGGATTAGTTTCTAAGATTAATGAGCTATGTCCAGCATATCCCATAGTACAGTCTACTATAGTACCTTCTTTGATATCTCTAAAAGTATCTTCAACTTCTCTATATAAGACCGGAATATGAGGAATATTTTGCAAGTAACTACCCTTTAAAAAACTTCTTACTAAGTAATAAGACAAGAAAAATAAAAGGTCTTAGACTTAAATTGTTCTAATAATAGCAAAAATGCTCTTAGAAAATAGACTTATTAGTTAAGCCACGTTATACTACTACACATATTTCACGTTAAAAGCAGGTACTTTTCATATGGTTAATTATCTAAAATCTGAACTTTCATCTCTTTCTAATTCACTTTTTCATAATGATTTTTTTGGACTTTATCATGGTTCAATATCCGCTAAAACTGATTCAAATCGTTTTATTATCAATCAAAAAGAAGCAGTTTTTCATAACTTAGAAACAAGCGAATTATTAGAACTTGGTCATAATAAAGATTATAGATGGAAAAAAGCAAGTATTGACACACCTATCCATGCTGCTATTTATTCACAAATTTCTGATGCTAAATTTATCAGTTTTACTATGCCCCCTTATGCAACAGCTTATAGCTTTAACCATAAGGTCATTACACCTAAGGACTATTTTGGGCAAAAAGAGTGCAAGGGTATTTCTATATATGATCCAAAAAGTTTTGATGACTGGTATGATAGAGCCAGTTCTGAAATTCCTCAGTTTTTTATTAAACAAGAAACAAATATCATTGTTATAAAGGGATATGGGGTGTATGCATTTTCAAGAGATTTAAAAACAATGACAAGAAAACTTGCCATCTTAGAAAAGTCATGTCGCTTACTTATGCTATCTGATGTAACTAAAGACCAAGATATGGATCTTTAGCTTCACTATTATTGTATGAAACTACAATAACTCCCTACTTCCTATTAGGAAGGAGATCTATTCACTCTTTCCTTCAGGTAAAGCCGTAATCGCGTCATAGGCTGTATCAAACATAATATCCATCTCTTCTTCACTAATAATATATGGTGGCATAAAATATACGATATGTCCAAGTGGACGAAGAAGAACCCCATTTTTTAGCCCATGGTCATAAACCTTAAGTCCTATACGTTCTTCACTCTTATATCCCTTAAGTTCAACGGCAGCTATCATACCTGTTTGGCGAACCTCTTTTACATTTTTTAAGGTTTTAAATCTTTCTAATTTGTCCTGCATATATTGGGCTACTACCTTGTTCTTCTCAATAATATTTTCATTTTCAAAAATATCTAAGGTCGCATTTGCAGCAGCACAGGCCAATGCATTTCCTGTATAAGAATGGGAGTGTAAAAAGGCCTTATGTAAACCATAATCACAATAAAACTTTTGATAAATTTCATCTGTAGTCAAGACAACAGAAAGAGGAAGATATCCTCCCGTTAGACCCTTAGATAAAACAATAAAATCAGGTGTTATATTTGCTTGTTCACAGGCAAAAAGTGTACCCGTTCTACCAAAACCAACCAAAACTTCATCTGCAATTAAATGCACATTAAAACGTGTACAAATGTCTCTTACTAAGCTTATGTAAAGAGGATGATACATGTGCATATACCCTGCACCTTGAACCATTGGTTCAATAATTAAAGCAGCTATTTCATCAGCTCTTTCTTCTAAAAGTTCTTCAAACTTTTTCGCTGCTTCTATCGCAGCTTCTTCGCTCATGTCTTTAGGTACTGCTGTTTGAACACATGAGATTAAAAGCGGTTTATACGTATCTTTGTATAACTCAACATCTCCCACAGACAAAGCACCTATAGTCTCTCCATGATAAGAATTTGATAGTGACACAAATAATGGTTTTTCAAGACCCGAATTCTTATGAGAATGATATGACATTTTCAAAGCTACTTCAACAGCTGAAGATCCATTATCTGCGTAAAAACAACGATCAAGCCCTTCAGGAGTTAGTTTTATTAAACGCTCAGAAAGTCTTACTATAGGTTCATGTGTAAAACCAGCAAGTATAACATGCTCTAAGGTATCAAGTTGTTCTTTAATCTTGCCACTGATATAAGGATTTACGTGACCAAACATGTTGACCCACCAAGAGCTAATAGCATCTATATATTTGTTACCATCAAAGTCTTCAAGCCAAACGCCTTTTCCTGATTTAATTGGTATCATCGGTAAAAATTCATGGTCTTTCATCTGTGTACATGGATGCCATAAAACATCTAAATCTCTCTTTGCTATGGACTCGTTAGTCATGTTATACCTTCTTTTGTATCTTATTATTCGTGAAAGTGTACTAAAAATGGCCTTTAAAGTTACATATAAAACAAATCTTATTGTTGCCCTATATATTTATCAAATTTTAATGCTTAACTTACTAAAATAAGTATTATTATAATTTAAGGAATCTTTATATGATCACATGGATGCAAAGACATCGTAAATATCTAAATATCACACTATGGATTAGTGTGGGAGCCTTTGTGGCAGCTGGTCCAATGTTTGCTATTGGAAGTGCAAGTTTTTCAGGTGGTGGTGCTGATACTGTTGCTAAGGTTGGAAAGGTAGATATTAGTGTTCACCAAATGAATTCTGCGTATCGTCAACTTTTCTCACGATATAACCAAATGTTTCAAGGAAAATTTGATGAAGCTCAGGCAAAGGCCTTTGGTTTAGAAAAACAAGCCCTCAAACAACTTATTGATGAGGCACTTTTACTTAATCTAGCACAAAGCTTTAAACTTGAAGTATCTGACAAGGAAACAGCTCAAAGCCTTATAGAAACAGAAGCTTTTTACAAAGATGGTCGATTTAATAAAGAAACTTATTTAAAAGTTTTAAAACAAGCACGTTTAACCAAAGACCTGTATGAAGCTGATGTAAGACGTTCTTTATTACTTCAAAAAGTTATGGGAATTGTTTCTGCGCAATCCTTACCTTTAGAAGAAGAGTCACTTTCTATTGCTTTAAACGTTCAAGATAAGATTAATTATAAGGTACTTGATATTTCTAGTATCAAGGTGTCAAAAGATGAAGCATTAGTGAAGTCTTATTGGGAAGGGCAAAAGTTAAACTATATGACTGAACCAACATATGAGCTTGAAGTTGTTACTCAAGAAAGTATTGTGGGAGAATATACAGACCAAGATTTATTAGCAGCATATGCAGAAAACAAGCATGACTTTAAAAAAGACAGTGGTGAGATATTAACTTATGAAGAATCAACTGAAAATATTTTATCTTTACTAAATAAAAAAGCAAGCAATAAAGAAGCCTTACGTACTTATATCTCCTATAAAAAAGATAAATTAGAAGACTCTGTTGCAAAAGAAACCCTTATTGTTTCTCAAAACAACAACCCTTTAAATATTGAAGTATATAAGAAGCTAACAAAACTTACTCAGAACAAGCCTTACTTAAAACCACAATATGTAAATGGAAAGTTCCTTATTATTAAACTTGTTAAGGAAAATGGTTCTAAACCTAAGACTTTTGAAGAAGCAAAGGCTGAAGTTGAAGTAATCTATCTAAATGAAGAAACTGACAAACGTTTTACGCAACTTGCGAAAAATTCTGTAGAAAACTTTACTGGAAAGACTTCACCATTTTTAACACATGTAAGTATTTCTAAGTTAGCTCCGCTTAATGAATTCGAAGCTGGCGAGTTTTTGGAAGCCTTGTTTACTCAAAATACAAAGAAGGGTTTCATCCCTTTAGAGAATGGAAAAATAGTATTATTTAATATTTTGGAACAAAAGTTGCTTGAAAAAGAGAATAACACTCAAGTGACAAATGTGTTACGACTTAAAACATCCCTTTTAAATGAGGGACTACTTAAAAAACTTGAAGTACAGTATCCTGTTACTTCATATATAGAAGGAAAATAGTCTTGAATAGAACAGTTCTTGCCATTGATATTGGTTCAACTAAAATCTGCGCTATCATCTCTGAAATTGACGAAGACGACAAGATACAGATACTTGGGGCTGGTATAAGCAAGGCCCAAGGTCTTAAAAAAGGAAGCATTACAAATATTGAACTTACTTCTAAGTCTATTAAGAATGCACTTAATGATGCTAAACGTGTTGCTGGTACTAATTTTACTAAGGCCATCGTTTCTATATCTGGTGCATATACAAAATCATTAAATTCTAGTGGTATTGTAAATATTCCTAATAAAGAGGTTGGTCTTAAAGAGATTAACCGTGTAATGCACACCTCTTTATATAATGCAAATATTCCTAATGAATATGAAGTCTTACATACTCTTCCTTATACCTTCAAGGTAGATGACCAAGATTTTATCGAAGACCCTCTTGGAATGAACGCAGCGCGTCTTGAAGTTGAAACACATATTATTACTACACAAAAATCAAACCTTAATAACCTTAGAAAAGCAGTTAAGGCTGCTGGTGTTGAAGTTGAAAATATTGTACTTAGTGGATATGCATCAGCCATTGCAACACTAAACTCAGATGAAAAAGAGTTAGGCGCGGCAGTTATTGATATGGGTGGTTCTACTTGTAACTTAGTTATTCATTCAGGAAATTCTATTAGGTATAACGATTTCTTAGGTGTGGGTTCAAACCACATTACAAATGATTTATCTATGGCCCTACACACTCCTTTAAATACTGCTGATAATGTAAAAATGACCTATGGAAGTTTACATACACCATCTAACGACCTTATCGAACTTCCTGTTATCGGAGATGAAGAAACAACACATGAGGTTTCTTTAGAAGTCGTTTATAACGTTATATATGCGCGTGTAGAAGAAACAATGAT
>DTVI01000230.1:14369-22080 GCA_012963655.1 Sulfurimonas sp. | reverse complement strand
TTGAAGTTAAAGTATTGAGATTGAAAATCTACTTCACTAATATATTTAAAAGAAATAACCGCTCCATCATTATTTTCTAATTGTAAGTATAATAACCCTAGGGCAAAACGGCTATCATTATGATGAGGGCTCTTTCGTCGTGCTAGTTCAAGTAAGGCAATAGCATTGGCCGGATGTGCCGCACCTGTAGCAGCTATAGCGGCTAGAAATAGGGTATGAGGGTCTTGTTGCTTATAATCATCTATAAGTTGGTTATAAAGGGTATAGGCTTCTTCAAAGTTTTGTGTAAATATACTGACTAAGGCTAAGGATTGGGTAAGTCCAATAGGGACAGTGCTTTCTGAATTAAGTCTTTTCCTAATTTGTTTTCTTAAGGGATATAGTGCACCTGTGATTTGAGCATATTGAATGTAGAGATATTTTGTAATGAAGGGTCCATAATAAAAATCATTCATATTAAATTTTTGACGTTTAAGATGGTTAATAGCTTTTCTTGCAAAAAGCTTTTGTTCTAGATCAGAATAATGTGAGTCTATATAAAGTAGATGTGGCAAGATGTCATTAGGTAAGATTCTAATAAGTTTTTGTGAATACTCTTGGGCAAGGGAGTCTTTATTCATACTCATTGCTATAAGCATGTCAAAGGCTAGGTATAAGGGACTGTCTTTCTTAGGCCGTTCCATCCAATTATACGTGGCTGGAAAATTTAAATCTTTAAAATGTACAAGGGCTCTATAAAAGTCATATTCTTCATTTTTTGGCTCTAGGCTTAGGCTTCGAATAAAGCGTTCTTGAAACTTCTGATTGTCTTGATTTATAAGTTTGGCACACATGATAGTGAAAACACCTGATAAATAATTTTTCGCATCTAAATGATATGACTTTAAAAAATGCTTATAGGCGAGTGAAATTTCTCCAAGTTGTGCGTAGGTAAGTGCAAGATTATAATGAACAATTGAATGACGAGGATACAGTTTAGACATCTTTAATAAGCGATCATTAGCTTCGTGTAAATGAAAATTAAGAGCAAGACCAATAGCTTGAGCAATATTAAGATTTACATTAGAAAGTTTTGCACCTTGGGAAAACTCCTTTGTTGCATTTGAAATATTGTCTATAGAAATATTGGCATTACCCTTTCTTATATAGGAAATACTTTGGTTGGCATTAAATATTTTAAAGGGCGAAAAGTAAAAAAGTATTTGATATATGGTAGTGTCATTATGAATAATATTTTCATGAAAATTATTCTGAGCTAGGTCAATATCAAAAAGTGACTCTTTTAGTGTCACCTCAATAGGATAATGAGTGTTCGCAGTATCAGGATACATGTCTGTAGTGCTTTCAAGAAGCTTAGCTGCAGCTTTAATTTGACCCGCTTTTAAGTTAACTAAGGTGAGGGCCATTTGAGCCTTACTTGGATCAATTCCTTGAGCAATGGCCATTCTTAGATACTTTTTTGCCAAAATGAAGTCACCTAGGTTTGCATATAATAAACCAAGACTAAGTGCTGATTCATCTTGATATTCTTCTTCAAGGTTAGCAATTGCCTTATGATATGATGAAAATAAGACATTGATTTTTGCACTTAGCTGGTTTTGGATATGTGTATAATCATCTGAACTTCTATGTTGCAAAGGGGATAGGGCTTCTAGATAATTGTCCTGATAAAAGTTGATTAAAGCGTAATAATACGAATACATAGGAGAAGCAGCTTCTTGTGGTAGATAAGTATGGGCTAAATTAATATATGATTTAAAGGCTTGTGTCTTTCCTAGTTCTAAGGAAGCAACAGCGGCATTAATAGCAGAAACACACATATGCTGCTGACTCTTAATGGCTAAATCGAAGCTTGATATAGCTTTTTCATATTGTTGTTCATGTAGTTGCGCAACGCCAAGGTTATAATATGAGATAGACTCACTATAGGTGGAAATTCTCTCATATAGTTTTAAAGCCTCTTTCTTATGTCCCTTTTCATACAAGGTATTGGCATGTGTAATCATACTTTCTAGCTGAGAAGAAGAGATTTTTTGTGGACTTTCTTTTTTTGTTTGTTCTTTAGAAATTTCTATAGTGCTGGCATCAGCGGAATCGTCATCTGAACCTGAAAATAAAAATACCATTATAAGAATAAATAAAAGTGCCAGACCTATACCAATGAATAACGTCTTGTTTTTTGATGAAGGATTGGAGTCTGTTGTCTCTTTTCCTTCTTCTAGTTCTTCATATCCTGCTTCAAAAGAATCTTCAAGTCCTGCTGCATCTTCTTCTTCAATAATTATTATCTCTTCTTCAGCCACGCACTTCCTTGTAATAAGACTTAGTGAAATTCACCTTGTCTATAAAAAATATTATTTAAGATACTTAAGCATTTTTCTTTCCAACTTTGCCTAAGAACTTTTTATAAGTAGTTTATTATAACATAGAGACTTATATGGTGTTTTAGAGCTTTATAATTTAGAGTGGTGTAACGCAATTTCTCCCCTCATTTTTCGCAAGGTATAAGGCGTCATCAGCTCTTTTAATAATACTAGATACATTATCTATATCCGTACTAATTATGGCTCCAATACTAAGAATAATGGGATCAATAGTATCAAAAGCTGTTTGCTCGATGGTATGGCGTATATGTTCACAAAGCATATTGATATTGTCTATATCAATTTTTAAAGATAAAACAATAAATTCTTCACCTTCCCAGCGAAAAATAATATCTGTGCTTCGGATATTATTTTTAAGGACTTGAGCCACTTTTATAAGGACCTTATCCTGCATTAGATGTCCAAAATTATCATTAATTTTTTAAAAAAAAATCAAGATCAATAATCAACAAACCAATGGGTTGTCGATATCTTAGTGCTCGACTTAGTTCAAGTTTCAAGGTTTCATCAAAATGAACACGATTATGTAGACCTGTTAGGGGATCTCTGCTTGCGAGCTCTTTAAGTTGATGTTATTTTAAAAAGCTAACTTTTTTAAAATCTTGCATTAAAAACCCACCAATAAGATCAAAGGCAAAGGAAATAATCATCCAAGTAAGGTGAAATAAAAAGGCATTGCTTTGTTGGGGATAAAAGAAATAAGGTCCAATAATACCCAGAAGAAATACAATACTAGAACTAACAATAGCATGATATAAACGCATGCCAGATAAGGTGTAAATCCAAAATATCATTAAATAAAGTAAAATTTCTATAAGGAGATAATTATTTTTCTTAAAAGCTAAATATGAAATACAAAATAAGTAAGAAGGAAGAATTGGTAATTAACAATTAAAGATGAGATAGAAAGGGGAGCGATTATACTATTTATAAAACTTTTCTATCATTATTATTTTTTTAAAAGAAAAAAATATCGCGTATAGAAGCTTGAAATCAAGATGTTTACATATTTAAATTAAGTAAATAGCCTTAGCCATACTGCAGTTATTGTAAATTCAATAATTTTTATTCAAGTAAGTGAAGTAGCCTCTAAGAAATGAAAAAAGAAGTGTATAATTTTAAAAATTTATTTGTTATTGGGTGAATTGAAATGTTAAAAGTATTGTTTTTAGCTTTTCTTTTTCTCTGGGGCGTACGTTTCTAAAATAAGGAAGATATATGAAAGAAATAAAACAAGGCTCAGGGGCTGTAGAAACCCTCGTGGATCTTTCGAAGTTGGCAGATTACTCTTTAATGGACACTCTTAATTGCGATCCTACTGCGACAGCAGACGGTGTTGATTACTCTCCTCGAGAAGTTTTTACGGGGCATTATGTTCCTGTAAATCCAACGCCAATAAAAGACCCAGTGTACATTGCACACAGTAAGACCTTCTTTAATGAACTAGGCTTTGCAGATAGCTTGGCACAATCAGATGACTTCGTTCGTATGTTCTCAGGGGATCTTTCTCAGGTACCAGAACAAATGAGTAAGCTCGGTTGGGCATGTGGATATGCTCTTTCTATTTATGGAACCGAATATTATCAGCAGTGTCCCTTCCAAACGGGTAATGGATACGGTGACGGTCGAGCAATGTCTGTCTTTGAGGGTGTGATTAATGGCAAGCGCTGGGAAATGCAGCTTAAAGGTGGTGGTAGAACTCCATATTGTCGCGGTGCAGACGGTCGTGCAGTCTTGCGCTCTAGCATCCGTGAGTTTTTAGCACAAGAGCATATGCATGCACTTGGCATATCAACATCACGCTCTTTGAGTTTGTATACCTCAAACATTGAAAAGGTACAGAGACCATGGTTTAGAGATGGATCGTATTCAAAAGATCCTGAAGTAATGATAGAAGAAGCCGTTGCTATCTCAACAAGGGTCGCACCTTCATTTATTCGTGTTGGTCAAGTTGAACTCTTTGGTCGCCGTGCCCGTAAAAATGAGCACCCTAAAGCGATGGAAGAGCTAGAACAGATTGTCTTGCACTTGGTTGATAGAGAATACAGTGAAGTAATTGATAAAAACTTAACTACCATGGAAAAAGTGGTATTACTTGCGAGTGAATTTCGTAACCGTCTTTCATCTCTCGTGGCAAATTGGATTCGTGTTGGTTATTGCCAAGGAAACTTCAATAGTGACAACTGCGCGGCAGGTGGCTTCACACTTGATTATGGTCCTTTTGGATTTATAGATGTGTTTGATTCTTCCTATCAGCCGTGGACGGGTGGGGGAAAACACTATTCATTCTTCAATCAACCCGTGGCAGCGGAACGTAACTTCCATACGTTTTGTATGGCTTTACAACCCTTGTTAAAGACTGAAAGAAACTCTATGCTTGAGCTTGATGAGATTGCAAGAGGCTTTTCGAAGGTCATGAAAGAACAAATGGAAAAGATGTGGGCATCTAAGCTTGGACTTGATACTTTTGATGAATCATTATTGAACAAGCTCAAAATGCTTATGGTGCAAACTTCTGTAGATTACACTATCTTCTTTCGCGAGCTCTCAGAGATACCTGAGGACATTGAAGGACTTAAAAAAAGTTTTTATAAGAACTCGACGAATGAAGGACTCTTAAAGAGCTGGTCGGAGTGGTTTGCAAAATGGAAATCACTCATTAATGTGGAGGCAACTTCGTGTGAGGAACTTTCTAAAGCTATGAAACTAGTAAACCCAAAATACAGTTTACGAGAATGGTATCTTGTTCCTGCCTATCAGCAAGCCACTGAGGGAGACTACACTCTAATAAAAGAGATGCAAGAAATCATGATAAACCCATACGCTGAGCAGTCCAAAGACGTGGAAGAGAAATACTATAGCCTGAAGCCATCTGAGTTCTTTGAGATTGCGGGAATATCTCATATTACCTGTTCGTCGTAATTTGTTCAAGGTAAATGAAGAAATAAAAACTTAAAAAGAGCCTTTAAAAATATAAAGTTAAGGATATAGGCAGGAAGCTAGTGCAGATAAGGTCTATTTTATCTAAGGTTTTAATACTTCTGCAATAACAGAAGCGCAGTGGACTTTAGAATGCTTCTGTCTTCATTTTAATAATTCATGCAACATAATAGCTACCATAGTACGACCAAGGGCTAAGATATTTTTATAGAAATATTACTTTGCAATTTCCACGGTTTATTTCTGAGAAACTTCTCCGTGAGACCGCCTGTTCTTGTAGCGGATACTAATAAAAAAGTATTGCATTCTGCCTAATAATTTCCCTTTATCCTATATTTTGCGTAAAGTACATTTCAAATATATAGGATAGTAATGACTAAAGCTCAACAAGTAAGTAGTACCCGTATCAAACCCAAAAAAGAATCTACCTTTGGAAAAACCTCAAATGGTAATTTTGGAAAGAGTTCAAAGGGAAGTTTCGGAAAAGTATCAAGAGGTAGTTTTGGAAAGAAGCAATCTAATGGTGATTTTGGAAAAGGCCCATCAAAGGGTAGCTTTGGAAAAGAAAGATTAATTATTAAGTCAAAGCCAAAGGTTAAAGTAGAGGAACTATCTTACTTACAATGGCTACATGAAGATGCTCAATTGCATACGTCCTTTTGTATGGTTTGTAATAGACCTGTTCAGGACTGGCATCATGTGAAATTAACTAGCACAGATAAAAAAAATCACAAACGCTTAATCCCTTTATGTAAAGCTCATCATGTAGGAAATGCTTTAAGTCCACATGGTACACCTGCTTTATGGAGAGAAACTTATTCAATGTCTCGTCAAAATAAAATAGCTGATGAAGTTTATAATAGGTATATATCTCATATGAAAATATTTAATTAATTTTTTAGAGTAAGTCTTGGAGAAAAAGGATGGTAGCTAACAGGCAGTTAAATCTGCCTATGTTAATAAAGAGCTAAAGAACCTTATTTTATATAAGGCTTTAAAACTTCTGGAATGTCAATGCCTCCATCTTCGTTTTGATAATTTTCCATGATCGCTACCATAGTACGACCAACTGCTAAAGATGAGCCGTTAAGTGTATGGGCTAAGATATTTTTCTTTCCGTCTTTATAACGGATTTTTGCACGTCTTGCTTGGAAGTCTCTTGTGTTTGAGATAGAAGAGATTTCTCTATAGGTTTGCTGCCCTGGTAACCATACTTCAAGGTCTATGGTTCTTGCTGCTGAAAAGCCCATATCTCCTGTACAAAGTTGCATTTGCTTGTATGGAAGGCCTAATGCTTCTAACATATCAGAAGCACAAGCTACCATCTCTTCAAAAACCTTATCACTTTGTTCTTGTGTAGATATAGCAACTAACTCAACTTTTGGAAATTGGTGCTGACGGATGATACCTCTTGTATCTCTTCCTGCCGCGCCTGCTTCTTTTCTAAAACATTGTGTAAAGGCTGTCATTTTAATAGGTAGTTCACTTGAAGGGATGATTTCATCTTGAAAGAGATTAGTCACAGGTACTTCACCTGTTGGAATGAGGTATAAGTCTTCACCCTCAATCTTATATAAATCATCTTCAAATTTTGGAAGTTGACCCGTTCCCATTAAACAAGGTTTATTTGTAATAACAGGGACAGATACTTCGCCAAAACCACGTTCAGCATTAAAATCAAGCATAAAGTTAACTAAGGCGCGTTCTATCTTAGCGCCCATACCAGCAATAACAGAAAAACGGCTTTTAGCTACCTTAACACCTTTTTCAAAGTCAATCCAACCATTTTTGGCTAAGTCCCAGTGCTCTTTTGGTGTAAATGAAAATGTTTTAGGCTCTAAAACTTTTTTAATTTCAATGTTTTCGTCTTCATCTTTTCCAAGAGGAACATCCTCATCTGGAATATTAGGAATGGCTCTTAAAATAGTATAAAGATTTTCTTCTTGAATACGTGATAACTCTTGTTTTTCTTGCATGATTTTTTTATTAAGTTCTATGACTTCTTTTAACTCAGTAATGTCTTTTTTCTCTTTCATATACTGACCAAAAAGTTTTGACTTTTCATTTTTTATGGCTTGCGCGGCTTCTAGTTCTTGCTGCGTTGTTTTAAAGGTTTGGTGAACATTTTTAAGTTCTTCAAGTAAGCTTGCATCAATTTTTCTTCTTTGCAACATTGTTGCTACTGCGTCAAAATCTTTATGTAAAAGTTTAATATCTATCATGAAATTCCTATTTTTTATAAGTGAGTAAGTATAGCAAAAAACTCCTTTGTGCTTAGACTCTCCTTGGGCGTTAACATTAAGGGGAGTTATATATGTTTCAATCGACCTAAAAAATTATTTAGAAATGGAATTATGAAGAGTTTTACACACAAGTTTAAAAGCAAT
>DTVI01000230.1:6711-14269 GCA_012963655.1 Sulfurimonas sp. | reverse complement strand
GGTATGAGTCCACATGAAAATACAACCCTATCAGATACTCAAATCAATGACTTGTTAAGTTTCTTAAAGCACTTTGAGACCCTTGTTTAAAAGATGGAAACTGTATCGGTAAATGGATTCCTGAAAATATTTCTGGACCTGAGGATTTACAACTTAATGCACATGATAAAAACTTTGATCTTTTATAAAAATAGACGCCTTTTGGCGTCTACACTCTTAGACCAACCTTTCTTCAAAGTTTTTTTGTTATACTTCGATTTTATTCCTAATTAGGAAAAATACAATGAATAATTTTAAAGCGATAAGCTTTATTTACCAAAGTGCAATAAAATTATTTCTTACAAAACAAGCCGAGGCGATCGCAATGCGATGTTTCAGAGTACCTCGTATAAGAAATATTCTAGAAGCATATTTTTATAGAGTAAAATAAATTAAAATGGAAAATTATGGAATACTGGAATAATATTTATGCTAACTTCGAGCCCGTTGCCTTCTCAATCTTAGGACTAAAGGTACATTGGTATGGAATAATGTATGTTTTAGCCTTACTTTTTGCTCTTTTTGTAGCAAAATGGCTGGTGGTAAAAGATAAGACTAACTTAGGTAAGGCGAACTTAGATGACTTTTTTATCTGGGTAGAAGTAGGGGTTATTTTAGGTGCTCGTTTAGGCTATATACTTTTTTACGATCCAAATACCCTGGAATATTTAACTCATCCTTGGAATATGTTCAATCCTTTTGTAGATGGTGAGTTTGTTGGTATACGTGGAATGTCTTATCATGGTGCACTTATAGGATTTATGTTAGGAGCATATTTATATGCTCGTAAGGTTGGAGTTAAATTTTGGTTCTTAATGGATAGAGTAGGTATTGCGGTGCCTATTGGATATTTCTTTGGACGTATTGGAAACTTTTTAAATCAAGAACTTGTTGGACGTGAAACTACCTTAACAGACACTCCTTGGGCTATTTATGTAGATGGTGTAGCTCGTCATCCTTCTCAAATATATGAAGCATTCTTAGAAGGTGTTTTTATCTTTATTGTTCTTTTTGTCTTAAGAAAGAAGCTTACTTTAACAGGTTCTATTGCTTTAGGATATGGTGCCTTATATGGTTTGGGACGTTTCACCGCAGAATTTTGGCGCGCTCCAGATGCACACATTGGTTATATACTAGGAACCTCTTGGCTAACTCAGGGGCAGGCTATGTCTTTAGGCATGGCTATTATGGCGATAGTGTGGTTATATGTCTTGTATCTAATGGATGTAAAAGAAAAGAAGCTAAGTCAGGGTTAGGCCTAAAAACCCCTACTTAGATTGTGTTAAATAGTTTGTATCCTGCGTTTCTAAGAGCTTCAATAAGGCCATAAAGAAGGCTGTAATTGCAGGCCCTAAAACCATTCCCCAAAAACCAAATGCTGTTAATCCCGCTAAAATAGAAAAGAAAATCAATAATTCATTTATTTTCGTACTTGACTTAATAAAGTTGACATCAATATACTTAATAATCATAGGCTTAACAAAGGTATCGGCAATAATAGATATGATAATGATAGAGTATAAGGTAATAAACAGAGCATTACTCGTATGACCTAAAGAAAGCTCATAAATCATAAAGGGTGCCCACATTAATGCTCCACCTACAATAGGGATTAAGGAAGCAATTCCGTACATAATTCCAAAAAGTAAGCCGTTGTAACCAATAACACTGATCATAATACCAAAGAGTGTACCCTCAAGCGTAGCAGTAGCAATGATAGAATAAAACACCACTGACATAACATTTGATAGTTCTAAACTAAGAAGAGTAGTGTCTTGCTGAGGAAGTCGGATGATTTTAATGAGATAACGCATAATAGTTTTTCCATAATACTGAGCAAAGAAGTAGAAGATAATAATTAAAAAGGCGTCTTTTAAAAATGAAGCAGAATATTTTCCAAGATTAGCGGCAAGACCTAATGAATCGCCCGCAATGGCACTGAGGTTATTATAATCAATAATCTCGCCTAAACGAGCCTTGATAAAGTCCAAAGACTTAGGTAAATTACTAATCCACAGTTCTATTTTTTGATGCACAGTGGAAATACTATCAATATCTAGAACATGCAGCTTAATGGTAAGTGACGTTAAAAAATAACCCAGGGGCGCAAAAAGTAAGATAGCGAGTAAGATGCTTGAAGTAAAGGCGGCTAAAAAATTATTTTTAAAAATATCATGCAGTTTTTTATGTATGTTGGCAGTTGAAATTGCAAGCAAAGAGCCAATAAGTATAGGCATCCAATAAGCATTATAAAGCTGGTACATCCAGTATAAGGCAAAGGTAAAAAGTAGTATAAAAAAGTGTTGTGGTTTCATATTTTCACTCTCCCAAAGTTTTATTCAAATAAGGTGTCAGTATTAAGGGTCTTAAATTTTAATACTTCATATGTTTTTTGTGTAGCAATTCTTCCTCTTGCCGTTCTTTCTAAATAACCATTAGCAAGTAAGTAAGGTTCAAACACATCTTCAATAGTTCCCTCATCCTCACTTAAGGCAGCCGCTAGAGTACTTAAACCCATAGCCTTACCTTTGGCATCTACAAGGAGTTGAAGCAATCTAATGTCCATCTCATCAAAGCCATTGTCATTAATACCAAGTTCATTTAGGGCGTATTGGGTTCTCTCATAAAGAATAGACTCTTCATCTGCAACCTCGGCAAAGTCACGAACACGTCTTAAGAGCCTAAGTGCAATTCTAGGTGTTCCTCGACTTCTGCGAGATATCTCAAGGGCAGCAGGTCTTTCTATAGGTTTTTCAAGCTTATCAGACGCTTTTATCATGATAGTTGCAAGTTCTTGTGTGTTATAAAATTGAAGTCTAAAATTCATTCCAAAGCGATCACGAAGAGGATTTGAGAGCATTCCCGCACGTGTTGTTGCCCCAATAAGGGTAAAACGAGGAAGGTCGATCTTAACAGTTTGCGCAGCAGGGCCTGAACCGATGATAATATCAAGTCTAAAGTCTTCCATAGCTGGATATAATATTTCTTCAACTGCTGGAGAAAGACGGTGGATTTCATCTATAAAAAGAATATCACCCTCATCAAGATTTGTTAAAATAGCGGCTAAGTCACCTGACTTTTCTATCATAGGTGCGGCAGTGACTTTGATGTTGGTATTCATTTCTGATGCGATGATAAGACCTAAGGTGGTTTTACCCAAACCAGGGGGTCCATAAAAAAGAACATGGTCTAAGGACTCTTCACGCTTTTTAGCCGCTTGTATAAAAACACCAAGATTCTTTTTTAATTGCTCTTGTCCAATATACTCATCCCAAGAGTCAGGTCTAAGGGTAAGTTCTAGTTCCGACTCAGAAGTGAATTTTTCAATTTCTACTGTATGATCCATTTAAATTAGGTCCATTAGTAAGTATGCTCATTTGCGGGGAAAGATTTATTTTCAACCTCTTTTTTATAAGTTGAAACAGCTTCTTTTACAATACTAGCTCCGTCCATATATTTTTTAACAAACTTAGGAGTAAAGGCTTCAAAAAGACCTAACATGTCTGAAAATACTAAGACTTGACCATCAACATCAGCACCTGCACCAATTCCGATGATAGGTACTTTTATCGCTAGTTTAATGGCCTTGGCTACCTCAGGCTTAACACCTTCAATGACTATGGCAAAGGCTCCTGCTGCTTCAATAGCCTCAGCATCTTCTATAAGTCTTTCCATATCAGTTACATCTTTTCCACGAACGATATAACCACCCTCACCACGAACAGACTGAGGAAGAAGACCAATATGTCCACATACAGCTATGCCGTTATCTGTTAGGGTCTTAACAAGTTCTGCCTTGTCTTTTCCACCTTCAATCTTAACCGCGTCTGCAGGTGATTCTTGATAAACACGTACGGCATTTTTTAGTGCAGCTCTTGGACTGTTATAGGTTCCAAAAGGCATGTCACAAATTACAAAGGTGTTTTTAGCCCCATTACATACTGCGTTTGTATGATAAATCATCTGATCTAGCGTGGCAGATAATGTATCAGGCTTACCCCCAAAACTCATATTTAAACTATCACCAACTAGTATGATGTCAGCACTGTCTTCAAATAGTGTTGCAAAAATAGCATCATAAGCAGTAATCATCGTTAATAAACGTTCATTTTTTGCTTTTTTAATAGCATGAATAGAGAGCTTTTTCTTCATAGGTATTACCTTTATAATAAAATTATTTACGCGAATGTTATCGTATTATACTAAATCTATTGTCAATTTATTTTTTTAAAGGCAGTAGTATAGAAATATTTTTCCTTTATTGCTATAATGACACTAATATTTAGGAGAAGCAATGGGCGCTCGTCGTGACTTAGAAGAAAATTATGACTTTGAAATCGTAGATGAGTTCTTAGACCATTATGCGATGATGGTAGAAATGATGGAACCTCTTATCATTGACTTAGGTAAGGCTGAGCGTTATTCCAATGCCCTAGACGAGCTTTTTAGAATTTTCCATAATATAAAATCTGCTTCAGGATTTTTAAAGATTGAGACTATGGTTCGTTTATCAACCTTTGTGGAAGATTCTCTTGAAAGAATGCGTTATATAGAGGGCCCGGCTAATGATGAAGTTATTTCATGGTTAGTGTCTGTAAATGATATGTACATTAAATGGCAAGAAGACCTGAAAATGGATCACTTTATGAGTAAAATTAGCTTTTCCCTTTTAAAACTACCAGATATGGAGACTTTTTGAAACAATTAGTAGGTTATATTACGACAGGATACCCTGACAAAAACTTTACAGTAGACCTAGCCCTTAGTCTTTCAAAAAATGGTGTGGATTCTATTGAATTAGGTGTCCCTTTTTCTGACCCTGTTGCAGATGGCCCTGTTATAGAAAAAGCAAACCATAAGGCACTTGATCTTGGTTTTAAATTTCAAGACCTTTTAGATGTGTCAGCGCAAGTGGCTAAAGACGTAGATATATTATGGATGGGTTATTTTAATCTTTTTTATCAATACAATATGGATAAACTTCTTCCAAAGGCAAAAGAGTTAGGGATTTCAGGAATGATTATCCCAGATCTTCCTCATGAGGAAGCAAAGACTTATGCTAGTCTTTTTAATAAAAATCATGTGGCAAATATTGCCTTTGTTGCACCAACAGATACAGATGCACGTATCAAAGAAGTAGTATCAGAGGCACAAAAGTTTATTTACCTTGTGGCTTACGCAGGCATTACAGGCTCAGGTAAGTCAGAAGACCTTCAACCTATCATTACGTCTATCAAAGACTACACACAAACACCTGTTTTTGTTGGCTTTGGTGTAAATGAGAAAACAGCTAAAGAAAAGGTAGAAGGAGCAGATGGTGTTATCGTTGGTTCTGCCTTTATTCAAGTACTTCTTGATGACTCTCTTTCAAACACTCAAAAAATTACTAAGTGTGGCCAGATAGCAAGAAATATCAAAGACACGATAAACTCTTAAAGAGTTTATCTACAACACTCCCTTCCTTTAAACTCAGACCTGCTATACTTACATCATATTAGTGACACTTACCTTTATCCATTACGGATAATCTTGGGGACGACTTGGCTTCGACTGGAGTGGTTTCGGAGATTGGTTGCATGTCGGACTGAGCATTTCCGTTACGCGGCTCAACTTGCTTAAACGCAAACAACACTAATTACCGCCCAGCTTACGCAGTAGCATAAGTTTTACCCCCTCGCAAGAGGACGGGCTGCTTCGCTTTTCAATACTATCTGAGAAAAGATTTTGAAGTATAACCCTTATGATAGATATATTTTCGGGATGTCTCGACTGAAAACGAACTTAGAGAATCGTCTTATCTAGCCTTGCAGGTTGTGTGAAATTAAGATTAAACCTAAACAACCTTTCTAAACATGTAGACGCCTTTTTCTATCCATTTTAGGACTGCGGTTCGATCCCGCACGTCTCCACCAATCACCTAATCTAAAAACCCCTTATCATGAGAGAGAGTTAAGAAGTTTGTAGTATATTATTTTTTACATTTTGAAAATATATAAGTATATTCACGTTCAAGAAAAGCATTGTATTTTAATTTAGCATCAAGCAAGTTTTTGTTTAATATATTATTAGTGCGCATCATAAAATCTAAATTCTGTACAACCTTAGGGTTTTCCCAATTTCTGTTTTTAATTGCTAGGTTAGCACAGTATAGATCAAGAATCTCGTATTGTTGTAGTAACGAATTACAAGAACTTAGGCATTCACTATATTCGCGTATACAAAGAACTTTTCCTTTAACCATTAGCGAACTTATCTTTGCGTAGGAGCAAATACAATCTGATAAGGAACTACGCATCATTTTATGGTGTTCTTCACCATGCGCTTGTATGAATAATATTGCAGAATGGTTTTTAATATTACTATCAAAATTAGTATCATATTTATACTCCTCATGTAACATTTCAATTAACTTTAAATGTTGTAAAGGAATGTTCATAAGTTGAGTAAACTCATGAACATTATCTGTTAGCTCATCCAAAAAAGATGTAAGTATTTTTATTTTGTGCTGCTTCTTCCAAGCAGTAAGTGCGTACAAGGCAACTATTAAAGTAATTAGGCTTATTATAGTCGTGGCGATTTCAGGATTTTGAACCTTGAATAGACCACCAGTCATTGACATAAATATAGAAAAAATCATTTTATACCTTTGGAAATATTATATAAGGTAGTAGTTAAATGTTTTATAGCACCTTATAAAAATCTTCTTATTTAATTTTTTTGGTAGTGCTAAGGTTATAGAATTACGTAATATGAAACGGGGTAATTCTGCCAAACTTGTTTGAATTGATATACACAAATACGTACTAAGTATTAAAGTACTAAAATTTATACTGTCTAAGTAAATTTCTTATTTAGGTTAAGACCTAAAAAGTTCGATAAAACTCCAAAAGGAATACAAGCGATTAAGCAAGAAAGTTAAGCATAGGGGCGGTATAAAAGCTAGTAGAGGGAATATTTCATATACCGATAGTTAGTCACAAAAAAAATACCTTATTATAAGAGTCCACATAACTCAACTATTAAATCAATCTTTCAGTTTTTAATTATATTTCATACCTTAATAGCTTCCAATTGAACAAGTACTAAAGTTAAAGATACATCATTTTAAATAATGAATTATTTGAAGGACAAATATAGACACACAAGATGTTTTTATAATCATCTATAAGTATCAAAGAGGAAATAAAAATGAAGATAAAAGTAAATAGAGAAACATTAATTGAAATGATTAAAAATAATAAAAATGTAACAGATGTAGATACTTCAGAAATTACTGATATGAGTGAGTTATTCGAAGGGTGTGTGACATTTAATCAGGATATATCGGGATGGGATGTTTCAAATGTAACTAATATGTATGAGATGTTTTATGAATGTGAGGAGTTTAATCAGGATATTTCGGGGTGGGATGTATCAAGTGTAAAAGATATGAGTTATATGTTTAGTGAATGTGTGTTATTTAGTCAGGATATATTAGGATGGGATGTATCAAATGTGAAATATATGAATGATATATTTA
>DTVI01000230.1:0-6611 GCA_012963655.1 Sulfurimonas sp. | reverse complement strand
CAGGATATATTAGGATGGGATGTATCAAATGTGAAATATATGAATGATATATTTAAAGGATGTGAGATTGCAACAGAAAATAAACCTAAATTTAATGAGTAAAAATTAGTCACATTTATATTAATCTAAACTCTAATTCTCTTTCCTAGAAGAAAGGTTAATCTTTAAAATAATAGTAATCATTTTTTACCTGATTAAGGATTTCAAACTCTAAGTTCCCAGGGCTGATGGTGTAGGTTTCATCTGCATATATATTACCCTCGCTACGCTGTTCACTTTTTTAGGGGTGAGATGCTGAAGCTCTTCTTGAGAAAGTCTTATTATTCTGTATCTACTTTTCCCCGTAGACTTTTTTTCTGAGCATGTTTTTTCTTAGAGTTGAGTCGCCTCTTGACTGAGCCTTTGCTTGGCTTTGTGGCAACACGTTTCTTTTGAACCTTGTTAACACTTTTGATAAGCTCAGTAAGGCGTTGCATTGCCTCGTCTCTGTTTTGTTCTTGGCTACGGTGCTGTTGCGCCTTAATAACGATGATGCCCTCTTTAGTGATACGTTTGTCCTTGAGGTCTAAAAGCTTTTCTTTATAGAACTCTGGTAAAGAAGAATCTGCAATATCAAAACGAAGGTGGATTGCAGCCGAGACCTTGTTTACCTTCTGCCCACCAGAACCCTGAGCTCGAATGGCTGAGAACTCTATTTCGTTCTCGTGCAGGGTCACGGTATTTGATATCTTTATCATTTGATTCCTTTGATTTCAATATTATACTTGTTCAATGTTTGATAGCTGTTGATTTTATATCATAAGCTTAAAAGTGAATACCTAATATTAAATCCTTTGTTATAATGTTAAAAAAAGGTTGCAAGAACTATGTTGCTTGATTCAGAACTTATAGAGGGGTCACTTATTAAACGTTATAAGCGTTTTTTAGCTGATGTCAAACTTGAAAACGGAGAAATTGTTACCGCACATTGTCCTAATACTGGTTCTATGAAGGGATATAAAGAAGAGGGGCTACGTGTTTGGTTAAGTAAGAACAATAACCCTAAACGAAAGTTAGCTTATACCTGGGAAATGGTGGAAGACAGCTCAGGGGAAAAGATATTTGTTTATGCGGCTAAGGCGAACACTTTGGTTAAAGAAGCCATTGAAGTTGGAAAAATCAAAGAACTCCAAAGCTATGAGAAAATCCGTACTGAAGTGAAATATGGAAGTCAAAACAGCCGCATAGACCTTCTTTTAGAAAAAGACAATGAGAAGTGTTATGTTGAGGTGAAGAGTGTAACTATGAAAGAGGGAGATATACTTATGTTTCCTGATTCGGTAAGTACCCGAGGACAAAAACACTTACAAGAGCTTATGGAAGTCAAAGAAAGGGGAGATAGAGCCGTTCTTTTCTTTGCAGTATTAAGAGAAGGTGGAAATGGCTTTTTACCGGCCAAAGAGATTGATCCTGTTTATGCACAACTTTTACAAGAGGCAAGAGAGAAAGGTGTTGAGGTTTTAATCTACCAAGTGTGCTTTAAAGAGTTAGAAATAAGCTTGGAGACAAAGATTGACTTTAGAAGCTAAACATATGAATATTTTTGATGCGTTTTTTAAAAGACTTCAAAAACGTGCCTCAAGGGATCAAGCCTTTAACCCCTACAAAGAACCACACTTACGGGCTAACCTAAAACTCTATTTTGAGTATCTTTATGAGCTTAATCAAAATCAAATCTTACTTATAGGTGAGGCTCCAGGTTATAAAGGATGTCGTTTAACGGGTATCCCTTTTAGTTCTTGTGATCTTATTCAAAGTTCCCAGCATAAACTTTTTAAGCATCTTAGAGATAAGGTTATTTTGAAAGAGAGTGCCAGTGAAAACACTGCGGCCATGATTTGGGAGCAGTTAGAAGACAAAAATATTATCCCCATCTTTTGGAACGCCTTTCCCTTCCATCCCTTTAATAAAGGAAAACAAAGTTCAAACAGAGCACCTAGTTCTAAGGAAGTCGAAGAAGGGCAGTGGTACATTAAAGAGTTAATTAAAATATTTAAACCAAAAACAATAGCCGCCATCGGAAGAAAGGGTGAGCTAGCCCTTCAAAAGCTAAACCTAAAAACAGAAATTAAATATATTAGACATCCTTCTTATGGAGGAAAGTCAGATTTTATTAAACATATTAATGAAGTTATGAGTTTAGATACTTAGATGTACAGAATCCAATTTATCGAAGACATGGGCTTAGATAGATGTGATAAAAGAATTCCCAACTAACACCAATTTTTAGTTATACTACTGCTAATGAAAGATGATGCAAGTTACATCTTTAGACTGCTTTACATTGACAACTAATAGTTACCAGTATAATTCACCTAAATATAAAACTTATTATTAGATTTTCTATCACTTATGAAATGAAGTGTAATTATAATAAAAAGGATTTACAATGGCAGCATTAGTAAACGGTACAGTTAAATGGTTCAACAGTGACAAAGGTTTCGGTTTTATCGAGCAAGAAGATGGTGGAAAAGATGTATTCGTACATTTCCGTCAAATAAATAGCAATGGTTACGACCGTGTTTCTCTTAACGAAGGTCAAAAAGTGACTTATGAAGTTGGAGAAGGCGAAAAAGGCCCTCAAGCAGAAAACGTTACAGGTCTGTAATTTTTCTATCTAAGTGGATTCATCCACTTAGAACCTCTCAAAACATCTCCTCATTTATAAAAATATATAAAACAGCATTCATTCCTAATCTAAATCATCCCAAAATACATAATAATATAAGTTTGTAAATTTTTATACTAACTCTATTTCTAGTTGTTTTCATCTTCACCAGACGCCTATAATTCCAATTAACTAAAAGAATAGATATTGTGTCCCTATATTTCATAACCAAGTTATTTTACACACTATATGTATTTAGTTGGGCAAGTATCACAGAAACCTTAGTTTCTGAATTAATAATACGTCACCTCTTTATGTTCGTCGAAGCCTCTGCTTAACAAGCCGAGGCGGTTTGCGAAGCAAAAAGTTTCTATCATTCGCAGTTGAAGAAAGTGAGAGAACATAACCATGAAATTGCTATTGCAAATAAAATTTCTGATGATAAATTAAAATAATCTTTTGGAAATAAAGGCGACGTATACTAGTTAGAAAATTGTTTATATGTTAAACTTGCACTTACAAGGACTATCATGAAAGAAAATGTGAAAATAACGACTTACCCTAATAGTAAAAATACAAAAACTGAAACATACCAAGATGGAGATGCCTTTATCACAAGACACTTTTATAATGGGAAAAATGCTTATGTTAAGGAATTTATTACTGTACAAGATGGGATTAAAACAGTTAAGCACAATACTGAAAAAGGTATTACGTCAAAGTTAGAACATTTTGTAGATGAGCTAAGACAAGGGATAGAAACAAGATACTTTGTTTCAAAAGCTGATGGTAGCGCGAAAAGTACTAAAACCTATGATAAAGGTAAGTTACATGGTGAAAATATAACTTATAATGAACTAGGTAAAATCATTAAACATGAAGTTTTCGCTACAGGAAAACTTGTATTAAAATATTTTGGTGAAGATAATGATAACGGCGAGATAACTAATGTTGAAATCATTGATGAAGAGAATGTTAAAAATTTACCGATAGAAGAACAAGACAAACTACAAACCCTAAGAAGTTAAAGCCTTCACCCTTATGCAAAACGCTGCATTTTTAAACTAAGTATTAGGTACTAAAATATAAAGTACCTAGCCTTAAGTGAATCTGCTCTTGAACATGTCTCCCCTCAATTTACTTGATATAAATCCTTTTTAATGAGCCTTTACTTTTATGATATACTTTTTTATGTCTTGAAAATAGCACTGTGAATATATTTCAATAGGGATATGAATAGATATTTAGTACTCTCAATAAAATATATTTTAGTATTTATGAGAAAAGGAGAATACTCTTATTATGAATACAAATGCAACGGATACTATAATTTATGAATTCATGCGTCCCACGGTATATACTGGGGTGAAGCCCTTGTTTCTTGTGGCTGAAGAATTGGCTACAAAAGAGCATATGGGAGATATTGTTGATGCTGTCTGGCTTTTTTGGAAAAATGAAAATGGGAGTGAGTTTTCTTATATAACTAAGTTTGCTGTTCAGGGACAAATCTTAGACCGTGGATTTTATTCTAAGGAAGAGTTAGAACCTTTTAAGGGTCGACTTGCCTTACCGAACAAAGATAACTTTTTGAAAATGATTAAACATAGTGATATAAAGCAAGAGATTGAGGATGTCAAGGCCTTACGTAATGCTCTTGGCCGTTGCATTAAAAAGGACTTTGATAATCTAAGTCAGGTAGTGAAAAAATCAGATGAGATTTTCCTTTTTAAAAAGGGGTATGGGGATTGGTTTGATCCATTTTACGACATAAATATTGATGTTCCTTACCAAATAGTTGAGACTATAGACAGTACTCTTGCAGAAGGAGAATATAAGCTTAAGCATCCAAAAACTGGTGTCATTAAGAGCTATTTAATTGAGAATGAGTTTTATGCTTATATAGTTGGTGTCAAAGCAGATATAGCGGGTTTGCAATTAAAAGATGAAAGTTACAAGAAAAAAATTGAGGAACTCAAAGATAAGGCAAGAAAAGTTTTTGGAAGCATAGAATGGCTCAGTCTTAAAGATCCTCGTATTAAATCAATAAAAGAAAAATTACCAAGACATCCTTTTGAAGATTATTTCAAGTACGTTGAAAAGGGGAAGGAAGCTAAACTTGATCCCCCTGAAAACCTTGTCAAAGCCCTTGAGGGTATGATTGAAAATTATATGCCTAAGTTAAAAGGTCCTATGGGTGTTGAGTATATTCCTATTGATAATCTTCTTTATCTGTTTCATGAAATTATTCCTAGAGCGGAGGCGCTTCTTGCCTTGAGAGCCTGTGATATTATTCATGAAGCTTCTGCTCTTGTACTTGGGTTTGAGGGAAAGCGTGAAACACCACCTAAGTTTTTAGTATCAGTGAAGCATGTCGCTTTTGTTTACAAGAAATTTCCATCTTTTATTGAGGCTTGTGAACGTTATATCAATGTGCAGTAAGGGCTTTTCACTAAGATTACCCAATTTCCAAGGGACAAGTAGAGAGTACTTTTCAATCTTCATCAATATGAGTTATTGACTTTCTTATGGAAAATGAGTCAAGTATCCTAATTGATATGGGTAGGATTTTTCTTTCTCATAGATTCTAATTTTTTTTAATTTCTACCGTTTTTTGTTCCTTTCTTAGTGTTACTGATTCACTAGAATTAACATTTTTTCTTATATTTAAAGCCATCTGCAAGCTCCCAAAGCTATAACTCAAAGGGGAGAATATGAAATTAACAAGGCTACTATTAGTGTTTTTTGTGCTAACAATGTAAGCCTCCCCTTAAACCATACAAGTTTAAACGGAATAACTCTTCTCTAAATGATACTTATCTAAATATTCAATAGGGCTTAATTTACCTAAAGTTGAATGAGGTCTATAATTATTATAGTCATAAACCCACTCGTGAGTCATTATTCTTACTTCTGAGAGAGTATCAAATAGGTAAGCTTCAAAGAATTCTCTCCTCATCGAGCCATTTAATCTCTCCATTCTAGAGTTCTGAGTTGGTGATCCAGGTTGAATAAATTTGAGTTCAATGGAGTGAATATAGCACCACTGCTCAAGTTTATGAGAGATAAACTCTGGACCATTATCAACTCGTATAGACTTTGGCTTACCTCTAAATTCAACTGCTCTTGCCAGTGCTTGAATGACTTTAACAGCTGGTAATGAAATTCCAACCTCAAACTCTATAAACTCACGATTAAACTCATCCATAATATTTAAGATACGATAGCGTTTACCTCCAAAAAGAGTATTGGACATAAAGTCCATTGACCACTGTTCATTAGGCTCAAATAAATCTTGTAAAGGATGCTGCACTCTAGCAGGGATTCTCTTTTTAGTTCTCTTCTTAAAGTTCAGTCCTAGTGCCTTATAGACACGGTATACCTTTTTATGATTCCAAGTAAAGCCTTTCTTCCTCAAACGGTTAAAGAGTAGCCAAAAGCCATTTCTAGGATGGATTTCAACAAGTTCATTTAGAGCTGCAATAACATCACTATCATCTTTTAGTTTCTTCTCGTAATAATATGAAGATTTATTTAATATGAGTGCTTGACATGCCTGATTGATACTCAAAGAACAGTGTTCAACCACATGCTTTACAAGCTCTCTTTTCTCATCAGGCTTTAGAGCTTTTTTTCAATCACATCCTTAAGAGCATCATTTATAAGTGCCATCTCTGCATATAGTTTCTTCAACCTAGCATTCTCTTTTTCAAGCTCTCTCATTCGTTTCACATCGCCAGTTTCCATGCCACTGTATTTTCTCTTCCACTTGTAATATGTGTCTTTACTTACACCCTTGTCTCTTAGTGTCTCAACAACTGGTCCACCATCTTCTATCTCTTTTAGAATCTCTATAATTTGTTTCTCACTAAACTTACTTTTTCGCATAAATACTCCTGATTTATTTTATCAGAATTATTCCGTTTTCAGTAGTCTAGTTTTTGGGGAGGCTTACAACAACACCACT
>DTVI01000229.1 GCA_012963655.1 Sulfurimonas sp. | reverse complement strand
ATATATAACACTAATCGGTTTATTTTACAAGGAAGTGGGAAGGTAATGGAGGGTGTCAGACTTGTGAAGAATTAGTGGGGGTTACCACATGGGTATGATGGAATGGTTTGCTGAAGCTTAGTCATCTTCAGAATACGAGGCAACTAATTCTTCTTCTTTTAAATCACTCAGCCCTGATATCAAAGGTAGTAATATTGGTGAGATAATTTTCGTAAAATCAGATATCTTTTCGTATATATCGACTGTTTCATCTCCATCATTTTTAATCTCACCTTTCGATGATGGATTATTGAAGTCATTTAATAATGCTAACCCTATTATAACCATACCATATTTATATCTTGCATCTAGTAATTTTGAATTAATTTTTGAGCTTGCTTTTTTTTCTGTGAGCAAATGAACATTGTCTATATTGATATAAAAATCATAATGATCTTGTTCTCCAGAATAAATGACTTTTAAGGCAGTATTTCGATTGAATCCATGATGATCCCATCTAGATCTATCCACTTCAATTATATTTGGTAAATCTAAAGAAGACTGTTTTTCTGCATCGTTACCTTCTTTTTCTGTAGATGGAGGCTTCCTTCGACCAGGACTACCAGATTTTTTCAAAATTTCTTCTTCAATTCGAAGATAAAACTCTTCTTCAAAAGGATCAACTCTGCTGATATCGTTTACAACGGATTTAATAATAAGAATTTCTCCGGGTTTTTTATTTTCTGGTAAATCAAAATTGAGAGTTGCTGTCCCATTCCAAAGATGTATCGCAGAATCAAGTATTTCTTCACCTTCACAACTTAATTTAAAACTTCCTGGCTCATGATCTCTGTCAAAGTAATCATTTGATGCATCTGTTTTGTATTGGATTCTTGCGCGATTATTTATTGGACAGTTTTTGGGATTGTCATAGCCAAAGTTTTTAATTAGTTTAAACAGGGTAGGAAATTTTACCCCACGGTATTCTTCAGTGGCTACTGCTGAGGAAATTTTAAAGGGATCTGGAATTCTTACCCCTTTAATAAAAAGGTTAGAAAGTGTAGGTGATTTTTTTATTATTGATTCAACTACTTCTGCTAGAGGTTTAGAGTCTTCCAGCTTTTCTTCTATATCTTCTCTCCGTCTTTTATCACTCAAAGCTTTTAAACCATTGTGGTTTTTTACCAAACTGGCTAATTCTTTTTCAATCTTAGTTCGAAGTTCACCTGACCTTAATCGGTCTCTGCTGTTCATAAATAAATCCTCCCTAGAACGGCCTTCAATTCCTGAACAATCAACAATTATCAGGAGAGAGTCAATTAAATATCCCATCCTTACGTCTTGCCTGGAAAAAAATGTTTTATTTAAGTTACCGTGCGTTTGCCCATTGACGGTAAAGATAATTCCTTCGCTTTTTTTGTATTTTTCAGATTGTCCTCTCTTGAAAACAAAGAATGACACCTTCATTAACTGTCCAGAAATAGATATATTACTAGTTGGTGGTGGAGAAAACCCTTCTTCTAGATTATGTAATTTATCTTCTTCAAGTCTAACTGATAACCCAGAAAGAATTGACTCAAATGAATGTCCTGAATATCCTTTTCTTCTTTC
>DTVI01000228.1 GCA_012963655.1 Sulfurimonas sp. | reverse complement strand
GTTGTTTTACCACCTTAGTTGATAACTTTAGAAGTAACAGAGATATGTTTTTTGACACATTGACCCTAAGTGATGAAGTTTAATTATGAAAATAAAATTTTTATTTTATTTAGTATGTTTAATAGGAATTAAATCACTTTGGGCAAGTCCCCAGAAGTCTATTGAAGAACGATTAGCCTACCTTGAGTCCCAAGACAAACTTCATAAAAGTACAAACTTAAAGGGTTTGACAGATTTAGAGTTTAGTTTTCCTGGACAATATCGTATCAATTCATATTCTGTTAACAATGATAAAGATCAGCAAGATCAACAAACAGCTTCACGACTGCGAATCCGACAAAGCATTGATATTAAATTTAATGAAAACTTAAAAAGTTCCCTACGCTTTCAGCTAAATCACACCAATGAAAACACCACAAACGCTCAAGATGTAAATGGAAATGATGTGCAAATCCGTCATGCTGTAATTAATTATAAACTGACACCAAACAATCGTTTCAAGGCAGGTTTAGTTCCCGTTTTAGAGTATTATCATGATACGCTTTACTCAAAAAGCTGGGGATATAATCCACTTGCATTAGAAGGTTTTTCAAAGGTTTCTAATTTTGATTTTCATTATTTTATTTCCCAACTTCAAGAAAACAAAGAAACTAATTCCAGTGATGACACCAATCATTTTCAGTTTGACATGACCTATCATCCCTCAGATAAGGTGTCAGTTACTGCCTCTAGTAGTTATTTAAATATATTAGATTTGGGGTCTCATTATAATGTTGCCTTAAAAACTGATGCAAAAATTTCAGATAACAGCTCACTTATGGCCATTATTATGGGGTCTCAAAGTAATAAGGATTTGTTAAACAGTGCTAAAAATGCACAAGGTTATGCGGTATTACTTGAGCTACTACAATCGTATTCTAATTTTGAAGTGGGTCTTATGTTTACGCATACTAGTGGTAAAAAAGATGGAAGTGGCTTTTTAGTTCCCATGTCTTTTACCAAAACCAACTCCTATTGGGGTTATACTGGGGTCATGACAGTTATGCCACAAACAGACACAGGTTTTGCAAGTGATAGCGTACATATCTCAAATAATGGATTTGGTATGAGCTCGTATCAAACCAAGATAAGTTATTATCCTAATGACAAGACATTGCTCTATTTTGGAGCAGGATTTTTCAATAATTCTCAAGCTGAAAATAGAGATAGCACGGTTGGCTACGATGTTGTTGCAATGTATGCTTATAACTTCAATACTTATTTAAGAGTTGATGTTGGTATTGATTATGCACAACTCCATGATAGTCTTAGTGGGTACACGCAAGGTGTCATTGGTGGAACTCGTTTTAACCAAGACCAAGGTGTTACCCGTTATAAAACAGCATTTTTTTCAAGATTACAACTTGAATTTTAAACAACAAGAATGTACTACTCTCTAGCCTTCTTTTTAATCACAAAATAAATATAAGCTTGTTCACTCTCTTTAGGGGCTACATGCTGAAACTCTTCATATTCAATCACTTCTAAGTTAAACGGTAAAATAGGTCACTGAATATTTTACAAATTTAATTAAAGAATAGAAAGAGCATCCCATATATAAATACTATTTTGTAGAAGAAAGTAAGAGTGCATTAAGGGCTTAAAAGATGAGAGACTTCGTCTATTTGTTTATGTTAAACCTTCGGTCGTACGATACCCCCATTGAGAAATACTCTTGCAGAGTATTTTCAACGAGTAAAGTAGATTACTATCAAACCTATTTTATATACAACAAATCATGCAATGACATAATTTGTTGTGTAATATCATCACCTATGGTTTCGTTCGAGTAAAGCCCCAGCAGTGAGGCTTTACTATTGCGAACTTACATTACAAAGACAGTTGGAACAATAAGAGGATATTTTTTCATTTTTCTGTAGATATGTTTACGAACAACTTGACGAAGATCATTTTCAAGTGCTCTTTGATTTTCAATTAGACCTGGTTTAAGGTTTAATAAGAAGTGTTCAAGAACATCTTCCATCTCTTTAGAGAATGCTTTATCATTCTTATCTGCTACCAAACCAAATGAAGTTACACGTGGTTTAGAGATAAGTGAAGAATCCGTTTCATTAACTTGAGCAACGATCATAACGATACCTTCACCTGCAAGCTTTTGTCTATCAATAACGATATCATCAGCAATTTGGTGGTTGTTTTGGTTGTCAATATACGTCTTACCTGAACGAACCTTCTTCACTTTTCTCATGTATTTAGGGTTCACTTCAATAGTTTCACCATCTCCCATGATTAAGATATTACGCTCTGGAACACCACACTGCATACCTGTGTCTCTGTGCTTCATCGTGTGATTGTATTCACCGTGAATTGGTAAGAAGAACTTAGGATTAGTAAGTCTAAGCATTAACTTCTGCTCTTCTTGTGCTGCGTGACCTGAAACATGAATATGGTTATCTTTAGACTGCTCAATTTTTGCACCTGCACGTTGTAGGTGGTTAAGCATACCAGAGATAGAAGCCTCATTACCAGGAATTGCGCGAGATGAAAGAACGATTGTATCTGTTGGCTTAATTTTAATGTGTCTATGTTCGCCAGTCGCCATTCTAAATAGCGCAGAAGAGGGCTCTCCTTGAGAGCCTGTTGTAATAATCAATACTTTTTTATCTTCCATACGTGTCACATCATCAGCATCTACAAAGATACCCTTGTTAAAACGGATGTAGTCATACGCCAATGAAACTTCAAGGTTTCTTTCCATAGACCTACCGATAACACAAATCTTTCTATCGTACTTAAGTGCATAAGCGATAGCTTGTTGTAAACGGTGGATATTTGAGCTAAACGTCGAAAGAATCACACGTCCTTCTGCCTTAGCAAATAATCTATCAAGCCCTGGTCCAACCGTTAATTCAGACGGTGTCATACCTGAGTTGTATGAGTTTGTTGAATCCGAAAGAAGACATAAAACACCCTTCTCCCCATAATGAGCAAGACGGTGCAAGTCAGCAGGATAACCATCAATTGGTGTATGGTCAATCTTAAAATCACCCGTGTGGATAACGGTACCTGCGTCAGTAGTAATTGCCAGAGATGAAGAGTCAATGATAGAGTGCGTCATGTGCATCCACTCAATTTTGAAATCATTACCAATTTCATAAACCTTACGCTTTTCTACTGGACGGAAAAATGATTTATGTTGCTTGATATGATGTTCATCAAACTTATTAGCAATCATTGCTAAAGGAAATGCTGTTCCATATAAAGGGAATTGAAATTCTTTGTAAAAATACGGTGTAGCACCAATATGATCTTCATGAGCGTGAGTAATGATAACAGCAACAATCTTGTCTTTAATCTCACGAATGTATGAGAAATCAGGAACAAGAATGTCAACACCATGCATATCTTCATCCGGAAAAGACATACCAATATCAACAAGAATTGCTTCGTTTTCAGTTTCAATAACTGTGATATTTCCACCAATTTCGTTCAGTCCACCAAGTGGCGTGATACGAACAATAGCTTTTGTGTTTAGGTTAAGTTTATGATGCGGATTAAGACGTTCTTTGTGCATCTCTTGATTTTTAACAACACATTCTTTAAGAAGCTTATCTGCTGGAACATTATCTGGATTAAAACCTCTTTTATAACGGTTCTTATTTCCACCACCACTTTTGTTTCCACCATTACGGCTTCTACCTTGACGGTTTTGATTCTTGTTAGTAGGGCCTGAGTTGGGACCTTTTAAAGGTTGAGCAACTCTGTGCCCACCTTTGTTGTCGTTGTTTGCATTGTTTGAGTTGTTGGTTTTATTACCATCCACTTCTTTTGCGTGAATATTTCCATCAACGTTGTTTTCTTTAGGCTGACGGTTTCCGCTGTTTGCATTATTTGTATTATTATTGTTGTTATTACGACGTCTATTATTGTTACGAGGTTTTGTCTCGTTTTTAGTTTCTGTTGTAGGACGACTCTGTGCCGCGCTTGTGTTATTTTCTTCCATTGCCAAACTCCTTAATTTTCGGAGTATCTAACCTTATATTTTTGTTAGACACTTATAGAGTTGGTGATAATTAGCCGTTGTTGTTTGATGTGGACGAATTGTGGGAGACAAACTCATTGCCTCCAAAGCATTACTGACTTCTGACTTATCATATACGGATGAAAGATTTTTAAGCAGGGTTTTGCGAGGCTGAGTAAAGGCCACACGTAACATATCTTCTAATCCTGTATTTTCTAAGCTACGACTTGAGGTCTTTACAATCTTTAAAACTGCCGAATGTATTTTCGGAGGAGGATTGAAAGCTTCAGGTGGCACTTCGATAACAATAGCGGCATATCCTACATTCTGCGTAATCACAGCTAGGGAGCCAAAGTCTTTATCGCCAGGTTGTGCAGAAAACTTCTGAGCAACCTCACGCTGAACCATAACGAGTAAAGATTGACAATGAGGGTCGGCTAATGCTTTTAAAATGATTTTCGTCGCGATATAGTAAGGCAAGTTTGCCACTAAGTCGTAATTACTGTCTAATAAATTAACCTTCCAGTCATCTAAAACATCGCCGCAGCGAAGGTCTAGTGTACCGGTATTCATCTCTTCTTTAAATACTTCGTTAAGGAGCTTACACAAATCGGTGTCCACTTCAAAAGCAATAACGCTTTTGACGTTTACTAAATGTTTAGTCAAATCACCTAAGCCAGGCCCAATTTCTGCGATAAGATTATCGTTATGGGGCATCGCTTCGACAATTCTGCGTACAACACTTTCATCAATAAGAAAGTTCTGTCCAAACTTCTTTTTAGCTACTATATCTTTTTTCATTAAGACGTAGGGTATCTAAAAACTGCTTAGATAAGCATTTATTGTGTCTTAGTTTATCTCTTTTACCTTAAATCTTACTCATTAAATTACAAATTATAATTATAAACAACTATTGTGATACATTTTCGTCATTAAATATCACAAGTTGTGTACAATCTTCTTTTTCTTTAATAAAGAACATATCCACTCGGTAATCATCAAATTCTTCATTATAGTAAAGTTTATAAATATCTCGTGAACTGAAACTGTCTTTCACCTCATCTGTCACAATCACATAATTTCGTCTATAAAGTTCAAAAGACAAGGTTCTCGTCTTATTTTTAATCACAATATTTTGAGTATCTGGCATATATACTTGATCAGGCCTAAAAAAATCTTTGGGATAGGAAAGGCAAGAATGCTTAAGATAATTGCTATATGAACTTGCTAGAGTTCTAAGGTTGAATTTATTATATAGTTCATAAGGCCATAAGTCACGTTCTATCTCCACCCCTGGCTTCTTAGAAGAACATCCCGTAAATAAAAGTAGTAAAAATACTAAAATAATCTTATTCATTTTATCCGCTAGCCTTTTGATCCCTTTATTTAATAAAGAGTAAATATTTTTTATCTTCTAGAGATTCTCCAAAACCTATCAAAGGAGCATCTATACGTTTATCTTCTTTAGTATAAGAGATATTAACCTCATACATCATTTGTTTATTTTCAAGGGCATTCAGCTGATCACAAAAAGCACCTATCTTTAGGGCTTGAGTTTTCCCTAAAAATAAAAAAAGTTTTCTTTGCTCTTCATCAAGGCTAAAACCACTAATATCGCTTTGCCATACAGGCTGAAACTGCGAATTTTCATCTTTTTTTAAACTCATTACACTTAAACTAAAGTTTTCATTATTATCAATAGCATCTGCAATATCTTCGATTAAATCTATAATTACTTTCATAAAAGAATTATACCTTTATGTTAGAAATCTTACTAGCTATATCTAGGTAAGCATCTAATATACCCCATTGTTTATAAGAATTCTAAAATGAAATTGCCTCTTATTCATACTTTAGTATTGCTTTTTAAGACGTAAGCATCTATAATATTCTCATTATTTATTTAGGCCTATATATGAAACAACTATTAATTATTATTATTTTTCTACAGCTTCTTCAAGCACAAGATTATCCTAAACTATTTACCCAACTAGGAACACCCCTTTACAAAGCAGACAGGACCTTTTTAAAGTTATCCAAACTGGATTCTAATATAAAGAAGATGACAAAGCATTACCATCTTAAAACACTTAAACTTCGTCTTCTCGCGCAAAAGATACAAGACAATCCTAAAGATTCTAAGCTAGATAGAAAACGTTATATTAACGAGCTTAGACAATTGCAAAAAGATTATGATTCCATTACTCGTCATGTGAATGTGTATTTATTTAAGAGTATAGATAATAATAATTATAAAGGGTTTTCTCATATCATGACCATTGGGCATGATATATTTTTAGACAATAACATCATTAAAAAACGGGCCATGGCTTATTATGTTGAGCACCGTACTCGTGGAGCAATACCTGTATTAGAAGAATCATATTTTTCTCTCAAGTCAGATCCCCTCTTGTATTCATCCGTAAAAGGATATATGCCTAGGACTCATTTTATTACACAAAGGTATTCTGAAGGTGGCCTTGCTCATAAAATTCTACTGTCAAAAGATGAAAAAACTGCCTTTATAAGTTATGGTGAATATTGCTTTAAGAGTGTCTCCATTAACCCTTTTGAAGATGCTTCTTCCCTTGCGATATTTAATTTTCATGCCCAGTCTTGCAAGATGGTGGATATGCAAATGTCAACTTCAGGTAAATATATTTTCTTAAGTGATTTAGAAAATGGCTTTACTGTTTTAGATATTTCTCAGCCTAGGGCCCCCCTACAAAAAGATGAATGGACAAGGATTCATCCCCTTTCTTCTGTCACAAGTAAGGATGACACTACAAGCTTCGTTCTTAGCAAAGATAGAGGCCTTATTGTCTTAGATATTTATAATAAAGATGAGTTTAGACTACTTGCAAATTATAATAAGGGCCTACATATTAATCATTTAGCCTTAGATGATAAAACCTCAAAACTTTATCTTGCTCATACTAAGGGGATAAGCGTCTTAGATGTATCTGTTTTAGGAAATCCTAGAGAGCTTTATTTTTATCCAATTGCAAATGGAGCTAATAACATTGTTCTAGATACTCAAAATAAGCTTGCCTATCTTGCCTCAGGAGAGGATGGAATACATGTATTTGATATATCTAAAGATGATAAAGTTTCTCTTATTTCTACCTGTTTAACCCCTTCTTATGCCCACAATCTAACCCTCTCAAAAGATGGTGAAAAGCTTTTCGTTTCGGCCCTTAAGGAGGGTGTTTATTATATTAATACCAAGAACAAAACAGACCTTAAACATCTAAGTACTTATAAGCTTGATAAAGCCAAGGCCTCAGCTCTTAGTTCCACTCTTAATGCAAAAGAAGACACCCTCTTTATTTCTTATGGAAGACAAGGGATGGCAAAGATTATTCTAAATGACTAGACCTTCCCCCAGCCCTTCTAATCTTTCTAAGGCAAAATACATTATACTTTCACTAATTTACAGGTAAGTTCTTTAACTTGCCTACATTGGAAAACTATGGACTATTTTGCAAAACGTATCATCCCCTGTCTTGATGTTAAAGACGGGCGCGTTGTTAAGGGTGTTAACTTTGTTGGACTTAAAGACGCAGGAGATCCTGTAGAAGTAGCTAAACGTTATAATGATGAAGGCGCAGATGAGCTTACCTTCTTAGATATTACCGCATCTTCAGATAACAGAGAAACCATTGTTGATATTGTTGAAAAAGTAGCTAAAGAGGTTTTTATCCCCCTTACCGTTGGTGGAGGAATTCGTAAACTTGAAGACATTTATAAACTTTTAAACGTAGGGTGTGACAAGGTAAGTCTAAACTCTGCTGCTATCAAACGTCCTGAGTTTATAAATGAGGGTGCAAAACGTTTTGGTGCTCAATGTATAGTCGTTGCCATTGATGTTAAGCGCACAGGAAACCAATATAATGTTTATCTTAATGGTGGACGTGTAGATACGGGTATTAACGCAGTTGAGTGGGCAAAAGAAGTAGTAGATAGAGGGGCTGGAGAGATTCTTCTTACCTCTATGGATGCGGATGGAACTAAGGCTGGTTTTGAAATCCCTATTACAAAACAGATCTCTGAGCTTGTAAATGTCCCTATTATCGCCTCAGGTGGAGCAGGGACAATGGAACATTTTAAAGAAGTATTTAATGAGGGCGCGGACGCGGGTTTAGCCGCATCAATCTTTCATTATAAAGAAATAGACATCATGGACTTAAAGCGTTATTTACATGATGAAAATATACCGGTAAGACTTTAGGGTAGAAGAGGTCATGGGGAAAGGAATAAATTGTACACAGTACTATCTGACAGCTTATTCTTGCATTCCCACATCACCTCATTACCAAAAATACAAAGGATTTTTAAATGATTATATGCGCTGGAAATAACGAAAACTTTAGTTTTGCCACTCCTATGGGTGTTGGACTTGTAGAAATGGCCATGAACTTAACACGTTTATGTATGTTTGATAAGCCTGAGTTTTTACTTTTTATAGGTACGGCTGGTTCTTACGGAGATGCTAATATTTTTGATATTATTGAATCTAAAACTGCTTCAAATATTGAACTTTCTTTTTTATCGAATCAGGCTTATACCCCCCTGGATAATGTAGTAAGTACAAACACAGAAGATGTTAAAGATATAGTTGTTAATTCATCTAATTATATTTCAACAGATGTTGATCTCACAAAAAACTTCTTAAAGTTTGGCGTAGGCATAGAAAATATGGAATTTTTTTCTTTTTTACGAATTGCTCAAGAGTTTGATATTCCCGCTGGTGGTGTTTTTTGTGTAACTAACTTTACTAACAAAGATGCACATGATGATTTTCTTAAAAACCAGGCTAAGGCCAAAGAACTTTTGACTGAGCATGTAAGATCACGTGTGCAAGAAATAACAAAAAATAAAGCTGCTATTGTACTCTCTAAATAATTTCTTTAAAAGAAGCTCTAGGGCTTCTTTTATAAACCTCAGTAAAACTCAAAAAAATATTAAAATTCTTACCTGAAAATACTTTATTATATATTTATAATGAGATTAAAATACAATCGACAGAAGGAAAAGGAACAAAGTTTATTATAAGCTTTTTCTTAAAATCTTCATAAGAAGAATATATAATCTATATGAACAAGGGACTACTCATAAAACTTATGTAAAAATATTTGTCTAAAGCTACTAAAAGGTCTCTATTATGAACTTTCTGTTTGAAGATGAGGTAGAAATAACTACTTCTGAAGATACTTGGCATATATTAAGTGTAGACGATGAGCCTTCAATCCACCAAGTCACGGAACTTGTTTTATCAGGGTTTTCTTTTGAAAACAAAAAAATCAAGCTATCTACTGCAGATTCTGCTTCTTCTGCCATAGAATTTTTAAAGAAAAATAGTGATGTAGCCCTTGTTTTACTTGATATTGTAATGGAAAGAGATAATGCTGGTTTTGATGTTGCTAACTATTTAAGACAAGATGTAAATAATCACACCACTAGAATTATTATTCGAACAGGACAGCCTGGCTCTTTTCCTGAGGCTGAGGTGATTAGAAAGTTTGATATTGATGGATTTGCTGAAAAAACAGATCTCACAACGGATAAGCTTCAGACTATTGTATATTCAGCCCTTAGGTCTTATAGAGATATTGCTACTATTACTCAGTGTAAATTGAGATTAGAAAGCTTACTAAGCTCTATGTCAAAACTATATACCTCAAAATCTATTAGTCAGCTCCAAACTACCTTGAAAACAGAGATAAAGAAGCTAACCTTCAGTGTTAACAATATTTATCTTATAAAATGCAGTCCAGATGGAAACTTAGAAACAATTTTCGCTGATAAGGATTTAGACGAAAGCCTCAGCTCGAAAATACAAGAATCAGCTCTACAAAAAACAACTATTATTAAGGATGAAATTAGTATCTCATATCATGACTTGGACAATGGATATTCCTTACACTTATGTCTGGAACCTAATACAAGCTTATGCGATATTAGTAAGAAAATATCTAGCTCTTTAGCTGAAGCTGTTTATATCATTTATAACTCCATAACAAAATAGTTAGGGATCTTAGCCATTAGCTCATAATTTTAACCTATCTTTTCTCTTTACTAAGATACAATTTCTTATAAATTAGTTTCAAATGAAACTGCGTATTACAAAGAGATTTAATGCAAAATAAAACAATTATCTTAGACTATACTAAAGATGAACTAGCCGAACTTATCAAACCTGCCTTTAGAGCCAAACAGGTTTATGGATGGATGTATCATAAATATGCAAAGCATTTTGATGAGATGCAAAATATACCTAAGACACTTAGAGCTGAATTAGACGAAAAATTTATTTTAATGCCCCTTACTGCTGTTCAAAAAGAACAATCTAAAGATGGAACAATAAAATATCTTTTTGCCCTCCCTGATGGAAAAACTATTGAGGCTGTTTTACTACTGATGAAGCCCGAAGAACTCGGAGATGATGGTGAAGTCACCTCTGAAGCTAAGTACACCGTATGTGTATCTACTCAAGTAGGTTGTAAGGTAGGATGTACCTTTTGTTTAACGGCTAAGGGAGGATTTACAAGAAACCTCACGCCAGGTGAAATAGTTGCTCAGGTTCTAGCTATAAAAATTGACAACAATATCCCTGCCGCAAAACGTATGAATATCGTATATATGGGAATGGGCGAACCTCTTGATAACTTAGATAACCTTGCCACCGCTATTAAAATATTTAAAGAAGAAGATGGTCTTGCTATTGGAGGGAAACGTCAAACCGTTTCTACCTCAGGACTAAGTAATAAGATAGATAAACTAGGACAAATGGACCTAGGTGTACATATCGCTATCTCACTTCACGCGGTTGATGATAAACTTCGTACTGAACTTATCCCTATGAATAAGGCACATAATATAAATTCTATCATTGAAGCCGTTAAGCGCTTTCCTATTGATACACGTAAACGTGTTATGTTTGAGTATCTTGTTATTAAGGGTAAAAATGATGATAAAGAATCGGCTAAGAAGCTTGTTAAGTTACTTTCTGACATCAAAGCTAAGGTAAACCTCATCTTCTTCAATCCTTATCCAGGAAGTCCTTATGAGCGTCCTAGCGTTAAAACGATGGTGAATTTTCAAGAATACCTTATCAATCATGGTCTTTTATGTACGATTAGACAGTCTAAGGGTATAGATATTTCTGCTGCCTGTGGACAATTAAAAGAAAAAGAGAGAGAAACAGACTCAGATGACTGGAGTTGATTTATTTCAAATCGTTTTTTTAAGCATAGTCGTTATTGTAGGAATAGGGGGAATGATTATGGTTGTTCGCTCTGAAAAAGACAAAAAAGACTAAGTCTCAACAAAAATATTCTGATTTCCTCCAGCCTCTTTAGCCTCATAAAATACCTTATCCGCCCTATCATAATATCTCAAATTTTGAAATATCATACTGGTATACGCTTGTAAATACACCCATAGATATCCTTACTCTACCAAAGTCCTCATTATATTCATGCACAATACAAAGACCTTCTAGTGCCTTATGTGTCTTCTCACTAAGTATATGTAAAAAGCCTATAGACCTATCCATAATAAGATAGAAAATTTATCCCCGACTATTCGAAATAAATAATCATCTGCTCTATCTAGTTCTTACTTAAGACCCTGGCCACTGCCTTTGAAGTAATGTCCCCTTTTTGATGTCCATAACTGTCATTATATAGCTTAAAATTATCAATATCAATCATAAAAAACTGAATGCCCTGTCTTCAATAATACTACGAGAATAAAAGTGTTCAAAGATAGTATCAAAATGCCAGCGGTTATAAATTTGAGTTAGAGGATCTCTTATAGATATTGTCTTTCTATCATCATTTACATGTTTACGGATAAGGTGATCTTGAGCCCTAACAGTAAGCTCCTGATCATTAAAGGGTTTCGCAATATAAATCCATAACCCCACTTTCAAAACTCTCTTGTAGGGTCTTAATATCATTATTAGCCGTCATCATAATAATAAGCATATCTTCATACATCATATCATTAGAAATACGCCTGCATACCTCTACTCCACTTATTTCAGAAAGTTCAAATCTGAGTAAAATTAGGTCAAATTTTTTGTTCTTCTAAGGGAGAATAAACCCTTTCTAAATTGCTGGCAAAAAAGATATTACTTAAGTCAGAATATTTTAATATAGAGAGGGAATTAAGCCTTATGGCTTAATTCACATTCTTAGCAGGAGTGCTTGAAGTTGGGTTGGGTAACTGAGGATATATAATCTCAGGTTTTTCACCTTCTAAGGTATTTAAGAAAGTCTCTATAGAGCTAGCTTCTTTATCTGTTATCTTCATATCTAATTGTATGCGTCCCATCTCTTGTATAGCTTCTTTAAGTGTCGTAACGGCACCATTATGGAAGTAAGGGGCTGTTTCATTAATATTTCTAAGGGTTGGCACTTTAACAAGGCCATTTTTATCACCTTTAAAATCACCAACATTTACATATTTATACTCACCTGTAAGACCAAAGGCTTGCATACTTCCACCTAAGGCAATACCAGAATGACAAGTAGTACATCCCTTATCTATAAAGGTTTTCAAACCTTCTTTCTCAGCCGAGTTTAATGCACTATCATCTCCATTTAAAAAATCATCATAAGGAGCAGGTGTTACAAGAGTACGTTCAAACAAACCGATAGTGTCTGTAATCTTTACATAATCAATCACCACATCATTTCCATAAGCCTTTTTAAAAGCATCTACATACCCTGGCATGGATGTAATTGTCTTAACAACATGTTCTTTAGTTGCCGCCATTTCTGGTGGTGCTAAGATAGGTCCTTGCGCTTGTTTTTCTAAAGTAGGATCACGACCATCCCAAAACTGTGCATCAAAAAATACTGCATTGTAAACGGTTGGAGAGTTTAAATGATGAGGATTTGCTGCCCACTTATGCCCAATAGCTGCTGCAACACCATCAACACCACCTGTGCCTAAGTTATGACAGGTATTACAACTTATTAAACCACTCTTTGAGATACGTGGTTCAAAGAAAAGCATTTTTCCTAAAACTATCTTATCATTTGTAATAGGGTTAACTGGATTATCCACAAGAAGACGAACCTCTTTTGGATTATTAGGTATGGCTATAAGACCTGCCTCTTTTGCTTGCTTTATTAGAGGGCTTGCCATTATAAGAGAAGTAACTATTGCGCTTAATGTGAAAACTTTAATCATTAAAACATCCTTTATTATTTGGATTTAGTTTAGCATAAAGTTGTGACAAAATTGTTATTCATATATGAAAGTTAAAATTAGGGGATTGATTTAAAAAAGAAAGAAAACAGTCAACACACCAGGGAGACTGTTTAGGCTGAAATAATACCATAAAGAACTTAAGCCTTATAATTAATAGTTCAGCCTTGATATTGGCCTAAGCTTCAAACCTTAATCATATTTTTTTTATTACAGATTAACAAATTAATAACAAAGTGTGTAGTTTTCACACCTTGTTCTAAGATGTGAACAAACGAATATAATTTTTGTTATTAATTCTATTTTAACACCTTAATTTTTTATAAATATTTGTTTATTTTTTCCTGAAATTTCATAACTTATAACATTACAATTAGGCTTATATATTGCTTAAAATCCCTATATATAGGGGTTTTATTATTAAAACAAATATCATAGCCCCGAGCTATAGGACTTATAAGTTTAGACACATCCTCTGACTTATAAACTTATTCACATCTGGTACTTTCTACTTCAATTTATGTGATTAACCCTTCCATATATAATGTTTATATCTCATGTTCATGTCATATTAGCAAGCAAGACTTATTATATTTAATCTCACAAAGGAAAATTATTGTTCTTCTAAAAAATATGACTATTAGCGCTTATCAAAGATTTGACAACCATATACCTTTTATATTATAGGCTCCTAGTATTAAGCCTTTTAAGAATCTATTGCATAAGAAAGTACTTGAGAATATTCTTTCTATAAGAAAACACTCTTAGTAGCTAAGCATATCAGATACTCTAATCCTTAAAGTCCTTTCTAATGCTATGATCTCTCAGCTATCTAGCTTATTAAGCCCTGTGCACATTATGTAAGATATTAATATATCCTTGTAAAAATAAAACAAGAGTTCTTAACAACTGAGCAAACTAGTTCACAAGCTGTAGTAGCAAGATTTAAAAGTATAACTGTAGAAAGGGGAGCCTACAACTTTTAAGAGCTAAAAAGGCTTAGCGCATATACCTTTGCAAAAGTAGTTGAGGCAAGATGAATAGACTTAGACATATATGATGAATGCCGCCTCACTTAATTCTTTGCAATGAGAAAGAGCTTACAATTGTTCAGGCCTATCATCTTGGTAAATGTAGCTAGATATTTTCGCCCTTAGGAAAGCAAGGTTTGTATATGAATGAGTTATGTGAGATTAATAATAATCTATATACAAGGTCAGAATTTTCTATAAAATTTAGCCCTAGCTTTATACAAGTAAAATTAGAAAAGGATATATTAGTTTATTTTTATAATCATTATTTCCATGAAGGCAAACAATCTTTTAAGAATAAGTATCCTTATATATAATCAAAAAACACAAAAATTAGTTTGACTTACTCTTTAAAACCAAGACTATTAAAATGAATTTTTTACGCTTCAGTTATACCCAAAAGGTTTAGAACTTTTACTTCCAATCTTATATAAATAATATGGATATTTATCATTCAAGGTAAAACTAGCCCTGATAGTTTTGCCTACAAAAGTAACTTTAGAAAATAAGATTAAGAGTTGTTTTTATTTTTTCCTTACTAAGTCTAGTGCCATCTTTTGAAATTCAGCCTTTGATGTAATACAAAAATTTGACTCATGTTCAAAGCATAAAGACTGAGCATGAAGCAGTAAACGTTCTGCACCACTTTTTTGAATACGTTCTTCTTTGGATATTAATTTATCTAAGAATCTAACCTTATCCTCATCCGTTTGTCCATATAATGGATCACCAATGATTGGATGTTTCACGTGAAACAAATGTACTCTGATTTGATGCTGTCTCCCTGTTCTAGGAGAGCATTCAACCAAAGACATATCTAAGTCAGGATAATAACAAAGACGTTTGAATGATGTTTGTGCAGACTTGCCATCTACATGAACCTTAACAACCATCCTAACAATAGCTTCCTCATCTTCCTTACGCAGTAGAGGAGCATCAACCTCAATACTAACTGGGAATTCACCTCTTACTAACGCCAAATATGTTTTAGAAATATCTCGGCTTTCAAATAACCATTTGAGTTTTCGTTCAGCTTCTTTATTCTTTGATATCAATAACAGACCTGAAGTTTCTTGGTCAATTCTGTGAGTGATGTTAGCATCTCTACCATAAGCAGCATGTGCCTCATCTATCATTGAATAGGCTGTATTTCTGTTTTGAGGGTGCACTAAAACCCCCGACGGTTTGTCATATATTGCAAACTCACTTGTTTGGAAGACAGGTTTTAAACCTCGACTAACACCTTCAAAACAAATAAAAGAAATCTTTCCTTCAAAGTATCCTGCCGTATGTTTCATCACTTCTCCATTAACCTGAAGTCGTCCACGTGCAATAATCCTTTGAGCCTCTTTTTGAGTATAACCCATCTCTTTCATAAGAAATAAAAATGCCTTTGTCTTCTCTTTAACTTCAAACTCTTTAACTACAAATGGCATCTTCTTCCTTCTTATTAATACTGTGATTTTATCTAAGTTGGGCTTAGATTAAAGTGTATTCATCTAATAAATGAGAGACAAATTTCTAGTGTTTCACGTGAAACATTAGAAACTTGTTCTTTCCATTTAACAAATAAATTACATTAAACATAGATAGAAGTTTCTAAGTCATAATTAGATATTCTTCCACTAATAAACAATTTCCCTAAGGACAATTTATGGTAGAAAGATACGCTAGAAAAGAGATGTCAGATAAATGGACACAGCATGCAAGATATGCAGCATGGTTAGAAGTAGAAAAGGCAGCAGTTAAGGCTTGGGCCAAACTAGGAAAGATTCCTCAAGAAGATGCAGATAAGATTGTAAAGAATGCAACTTTCTCAGTTGAGCGTATTGAAGAAATAGAGGCAGTTACTAAGCATGACCTTATTGCATTTAACACTTCTGTTTCTGAAAGCCTTGGAGAAGAGTCAAGATGGTTCCATTACGGAATGACTTCTTCAGACGCTGTTGATACTGGCGTAGCTATTCAGATGAGAGATTCTATGGTAATTATCATTGATGATGTTAAGATGCTTATGGAATCTATCAAGAAACGAGCAATGGAACATAAGATGACTTTGATGGTTGGACGTTCTCATGGTATCCATGGAGAGCCAATTACTTTTGGTTTAACTCTTGCTGTTTGGTATGATGAGATGGCACGTCACCTTAAACACCTAGAAGAAACAAAAGAAGTAATTTCTGTTGGACAAATTTCTGGAGCTATGGGTAATTTTGCACACGCACCACTTGAACTAGAAGAATATGCAATGGCAGAACTAGGTCTTACTCCTGAGCCATGTTCTAACCAAGTTGTTCATCGTGACCGATATGCTCGTCTTGCAACGGCACTAGCATTACTTGCTTCTTCTATTGAAAAGTTTGCTGTTCAGGTAAGACACCTTCAAAGAACAGAAGTATATGAGGCTGAAGAGTATTTTGCTAAAGGGCAAAAAGGTTCTTCTGCAATGCCACATAAGCGTAACCCAATCCTAACAGAAAATATAACAGGTCTTGCTCGTACTATTCGTGCTTATGCTGCGCCTGCTATGGAGAACATGGCTCTTTGGCATGAAAGAGATATCTCTCATTCATCTAATGAGCGTTTCTGGTTACCTGATTCTTTAATCACTTCAGACTTTATGCTTCACCGTATGAACAACGTTATTGCAAACCTAACTGTTTTTCCTGAGAACATGATGAAGAACCTAAACCTAACAGGTGGTTTGGTTTTCTCTCAACGGGTTTTACTTGAGCTTCCACTTAAGGGTGTATCTAGAGAAGATGCTTACCGTATCGTTCAGCGTAACGCTATGAAGGTATGGGAAGAGATTCAAAAGGGTAATAAAACAACTAACGAAGCAGGAGAAAGTCTTTACCTAGAAAACTTACTTGCTGATGAAGAGTTAGGAAAATCATTAAGTGAAAACGAGATTCGTGAATGTTTCAATTACGACTATTACACTAAGAATGTAGATGGTATCTTCAAAAGAGTATTCGGTTAATAAATAAGTATAACAGAAAGTCATATTCATATAATCTAACACCTACTTTCATGTAGGTGTTTTCTTCTACACAATTTCCAACATTTCTTCAAATTACAGCTATTTTTTAACTTATTATTGGTAATATCTCTTCAATTAAAGAAACACATTCAGATACATTATAAGGGCTTATTTTAATGATTACAATTATAAAAAGAAATGGACGTAGTGAACCATTAGATATTACAAAAATCCAAAAATATACAGCAGCTTCCGTTAAAGGTCTTGCCGGCGTTAGCCAAAGTGAACTTGAAGTAGATGCACAGATTATGTTCCGAGATGGAATCACATCTAAAGAGATTCAACAAGCACTTATCAAAACAGCCGTTGATAAGATTGATATCGATGCACCTAACTGGACCTTTGTTGCTTCACGTCTTTTTCTTTATAATTTATATCACTCAGTAAATCATTTTACAGGTTACTGCAAGATGAGCGAATACTTTAAGCGTGGAGAAGCTGAGGGCCGTCTTCTTCTTGGTCTTAAGGAAATGTATGACCTTGATGACTTAGATGCTTATGTCAAGCCTGAGCGTGACTTACAGTTTAACTACCTTGGAATCAAAACACTTTATGATAGATACCAGATCAAAGATAAAGACGCTAACCCAATGGAGCTTCCTCAACATATGTTCATGGGTATTGCAATGTTCTTAGCGCAAAGAGAAGGCGAGAACAAACAAGAATGGGCTAAAAAGTTTTATGACATGATTTCTACCTTTGAAGTTATGCTTGCAACCCCTACTCTTTCAAATGCAAGAACACCAAGACACCAATTATCTTCATGTTATATTGGTTCTACTCCAGATAATATTGAAGGTATCTTTGATGCTTACCAAGAGATGGCAATGCTGTCTAAGTTTGGTGGTGGTATCGGTTGGGATTGGTCACAGGTTAGATCTATTGGTTCATATATAGATGGACATAAAAATGCGGCAGGTGGAACGGTTCCATTTTTGAAGATTACAAATGATGTAGCTATCGCTGTTGATCAGTTAGGAACGCGTAAGGGTGCAATCGCTGTTTACCTTGAGCCTTGGCATATGGACATTGATGACTTCTTAGATCTTAAGAAGAACTCAGGTGAAGAACGTAGACGTGCTCATGACCTTTTCCCTTCTTTATGGATAAATGACTTATTTATGAAGCGTGTTCAAGAAGATGCTATCTGGACCTTATTTGATCCATACCAAACAAAAGAGCTAACAGTTATTTATGGCGAAGAGTTTGAAAAGCGTTATATAGAGTTAGAACAAGATGATGATATTGTTAAAGAAAAGATCAAAGCTAAAGACCTATGGAAGAAAATTTTAACATCTTACTTTGAGTCAGGCTCACCTTTCTTATGTTTTAAAGATAATGCGAATAGAGCTAATCCAAATGATCATTATGGTGTTATTAGAAGCTCTAACCTTTGTACAGAGATCTTTCAAAACACTAACCCTAACACCTACAAAATCAAACTAAAGTTTGAAGAGGGTGACTTTATCTCTTATGATGAAGATGAAATGATAAAAGTTGATAGCGGTATAACTAAACCCGCTAACAAGATTACAGCCCTTGATAGCATAGATGGAAGAAATATCTTTATTGTTGAAAAAGAAAAAATAAATGGTGATACAGCAGTTTGTAATCTTGCATCTGTAAATCTTTCTCGTGTTAATACAAAAGAAGATATAGAACGTATTGTACCTATCGCTATGAGAGCCTTAGATAATGTTATTGATCTTAATTTCTACCCAGTTGAAAAAGTAAAACGCACTAACTTAAAATCACGTTCAGTTGGTTTAGGTGTTATGGGTGAAGCTGAGATGTTAGCGTGCCAAGGAATTGCTTGGGGAACTCAGGAGCATTTTGATAAGATTGATGAAGTTATGGAGTCAGTGTCTTATAACGCCATCAGCGCATCTATGGAAATTGCTAAAGAGAAGGGTGCATATCCTGAGTTTGAAGGTTCAAAGTGGAGTAGAGGAATCATGCCTATGGACCACGCAACTGCTGACGTTATTAACTTAGTTGACCGTGGTGGCTTATTTGCCTCTAACTACGACTGGGATGAATTAAGAGAAGCCGTTAAGAAAAACGGCATGCGTAATGGTTACTTAATGGCTATCGCACCTACTTCTTCTATTTCAATACTTACAGGAACAACACAGGCTATTGAACCTGTATATAAACGTAAGTGGTTTGAAGAAAACTTATCAGGTCTTATCCCTGTTGTTGTACCAAAGTTATCTCCTGATACTTGGTCATACTACACACCAGCTTATGACTTAAACCAAACACTTTTAATCAAGGCGGCAGCTGTAAGACAAAAATGGTTAGACCAAGGTCAGAGTTTAAATATTTTCATCACTCTCGACAAGGCATCAGGAAAGTACCTAAATGAGATTTATATGCTTGCATGGAAACTAGGTCTTAAGTCTACATATTACCTAAGATCTCAATCACCAGAAGCCAGCAATGATGTAGAAGATCGTTCTATGGAATGTGTTGGTTGTCAATAGAATACCTCAGATAAAGAAATTCTTCCAGTGGAAGGATTTTACAGAGGTAAAACTAGTCCTGGCGGTTTCCCTTGCGAAAAGTGTCTTTAAAAAGTAGCATTAATAATACACCTAATACAAAACTCCCCAAAAAATAAACCGATAACGATACAGGATATACATATGAAAGCACTAAATAAACAAGATTTAAAAGCCTTTCTCGAACGTTTTTCTAATTTTTCTGGGGGTGAGTTAGTTAAACTAGAAGTTTTGTCTCCTACCAGCTTTAAAATAGCTCTGACAGTGCAAGATAAGAATCGTGACTTTGACTGGGTAAATTTAAACTTTGAACTCACAGGTGTCAGCGATGCTAAGCTTATAGATGAATCAGCTTTAAAAGCTGTTGATATGGAAATAGGTGGGAACATTGTGTTTACAGACTTAGGGATAGAGCTAGGTTTTGGTTCAGATGAATATCTTTCTTCACCTCTGCACATTCGTGCAGAAGTTTTAAAGTATGAAGAGACTAGCTTTTCTTTATAAAATTATTTAATCTTTTTTGGACTTAGGGATTGAACATGCTTTAGCATCTTGCTAAAGTCCTGCGCATCTAAATATCCTAAATTATCATACGTGCTTTTTTCTATACTCGGATCAATAAAATAAACCATAGGAACGGGGGTTCCTTTAAATTGTTTAGGAAAATTATCATGCTTATCTATAATAAGTGATACAAAGCCGTCAAGATTTTTTTTGACCCTTGAATCTTCAAAGGTATTTTCAATTAATCTAGAACAATAGGGGCAAGTGTCTTGAACTACAACTAACATTAAAGGCTTCTTTTCAACTTTAGCTTTTTGCAAGGCTATATTATAATTATCTTCAAAGTCCAGAGCAAAGGCCGCATCTTTTGCATTAACTGCAAATAGCATAAGTACTGAAAACATCAGTGTAATAAGTAATTTCATAATAATCCTTTGCTCAATTATAATATAAAAATATGTGTTTAGAGGTTATAAAGATTAGTTAACCCACAGGCAGGTAAGCATATCCATCATTTTACCACTTAATCAGTGCTATAGTATATGAGACTAAAACTACAACCTTAGGTTTTCACCTTGCATTGCGTAATAAGGTTGGATGCCAATAATTCTATCAATAAGATATTTTTTTTAAGTTTAGGATTACCTGTTTGTAGATCAAGTACTACCTTATGCTCCGTAGCATACACACATAGACATATCAGTAGTAATATAAAAATTTCATTCTTCCCCCTTTTTATAGGGGAATACTACATTATTCTTGTGTATTTTATGTGGATTAAAAACGCTAGTAATTTCTTTTAAATGAGCTTGAAGAAGGGTCTAAAGTTAGAATAAGATAAATACATTTTTAACATATGTCTGGCCTCATTTTTTGTAATATATCCTTGAGATAAGGCTGTCTTTATAGACGCTTCACTAATTTCTTTTGTTTGAATCATTATTTTATCCTTTTTAGTTTAAGTATTTTTAGTTTAAAACAATTTAATGTTAAAATTGTGGCCTTATAAAGAAGCCTTGTGTTTTCCTAAGATCTTGTTTATTACCCCTTTTTATTTTAGTATGTATAAGGCTGAATTAATTCTTTTACAACCCCAACAACAAGCTGTCTTTTGTTAATAAAAAACTTGATAATCTAATCATCCATAAAAACAGTTTCATTCACTTTGCAGAATCTATAAAAGTATCGAATAAGCATTCTAATAAGATATTAATTAGAATGAGGAGGGATAATAAAATAAGATATATTTTCTCAAATAATCTCTTAAATTTATCACAAAAAGAGGCTTACTGTTTTCTGATTTAACAAGAAAAAACTAGATGAAAGTTGTTAATGACTTAAAATAGGAGGGCTCTTATACAAAAAGTATTAAACTAAAAAAGTCTAATGTTTTTTGCTTAATCTTATAGGCTAAAAGACTATATGTTTTCTTTAAAATCCTGCTTTTCTTCTTTTGTCATGCTAAGCTCTAAACGCGGTGCCGCAATAGAGAGTTTATGTTCAAGAAGTGCCTTATATACCAGTCTAAAAAATCCTGAACGTGGATTAGAGCCATAAGTATTAACAAAAACAAAAAGGGCGTAATTCACACCTCTTTCATCCATACCAACCATAATAACTTCAACTACGAACTCAGAAGAATTACGAATATACTTTAATTCACTTTTTTCTAAGGCTGCAAGAATAATCTCATTAACTTCATCATAAGATACACCATAAGAAATAGTAAAAGGAATGCTTAAGCGACGTGCTGTAAGCCTCCCCTTAAACCATACAAGTTTAAACGGAATAACTCTT
>DTVI01000227.1:1096-1594 GCA_012963655.1 Sulfurimonas sp. | reverse complement strand
GCACCGGCATATTTTGCTTTGTGGATCATTTGTTTGGCGAGCTTCATGTCGCCGTTGTGGTTGATGCCGATTTCGGCAATTACAAAAACCGGTGATTTCTGATCGATAGAAAAGGGACTAATGCGAACCCCCCCACGATCTCGGGTGGCAATGGCGACAAGGTGTCCGCGATCGTCGACAAGGGGTAAAATAGAAATACGGTCGGAGAAATGAGAGATGATTTTTGGTGCAGGGTCGGAGATGTGACAACTGATGAATTTCTGATTCACAATATGATTTAAGGGAATATTGAGATCAGCTTTTTTGACTGATACGAGATAGCGACGAAAATCACCATCGGTCATGAGTCCTTCTAAAATGCCTTTATCTGAAACTGAAAAAATAATGCCGTGTTTGTTGAGACTGATTTTTTGCAGTGCATAAAAAATGTCAGATTCCGAATAGGCAATATAATCTTTGATGTTTCTAATGATTTGCATATTGATCCTTCAAGGATAT
>DTVI01000227.1:858-1086 GCA_012963655.1 Sulfurimonas sp. | reverse complement strand
CCTCATTATTTTTTTACAATGCACCTCACCCCTCCTTCAAGGAAATTTTAAATAAGGTTTCGGCAAGTTGAAAATCAGATAAGTCATCAATGTCGATAGTACGCTGATTCATGACGTACATTGATATTTTTCCGCCTAAACGATTGTTCGTTTCCATAATAAGTTTTGGCTTAAATATATAGAAAGACCCATTCTCAATAAATTCGGAATCTCGATCTTGACGGCGAG
>DTVI01000227.1:549-848 GCA_012963655.1 Sulfurimonas sp. | reverse complement strand
TCATGATTTGTTGAGATAGGACCGTCAGGGGAGTTCTTCCACAAGAAAGCATGTGAAGGAGATACAGAGAGCAAGGAGTCGGCCTGCTCATGATAGAACTGTTCTATGGCTCGGTCAAGGTCGTAAGATGAGCGGAGGGGTGAGGTGCATTGTAAAAAAATAATGAGGTCGCAGTGAAGACTATTTTGATGCAGATGAGTTATGGCATGTACTAGAGACGATTCTGAAGAGGTCGTATCAGTGGCGTATTCCGGAGGGCGATGGATTACCCTAGCTTTAAAGTCCAAGGCGACAGAAGA
>DTVI01000227.1:0-539 GCA_012963655.1 Sulfurimonas sp. | reverse complement strand
GGACTTTTGACACTGTCGTATACTGTGTGCCAATAAAGGTATTTCGCAAAGTGGCAAGATATTTTTTTTGGGTAACCCTTTTGATCCACCACGAGCTGGGATGATGGCTATGACATTGCTGTTTTGATGGACCATATGCGTTTAGAAATGTTGAGCTTTTATTCCTGTGCCAGTTCAATCAGGCGGTCCAGCAGTTCGGCATAAGGCAGGCCTGATGCATTCCAAAGTTTAGGGAACATACTGATCTTAGTGAAGCCCGGCAAAGTATTGATTTCGTTAAGGATGAAAGTATTGTCATCCCGCAGGAAGAAATCAACTCTGGCCATGCCCCGGCACTCAGTAATTAGAAAAGCTTCCACAGCAGCCTTGCGGATTTTGAGGGAAACTTGCGGATCAATTTCCGCGGGAATTATTAGTTCCGCCCCATCGTCGTCCACATACTTTGCTTCATAAGAATAGAACTCACCCAGAGGCACAATTTCACCTAAAACATGAGATGCTTCAGGAGAATCATTGCCCAGTACAGAACATTCAATTTC
>DTVI01000226.1 GCA_012963655.1 Sulfurimonas sp. | reverse complement strand
AACACTTAATGTTGTCTTATGGGAAATAACGCCATATCGTCGTGATTCAGAAAGGTATTGAACATAACCTGCCCCCTTACTCTTTGCCATCTCTATTTGTTTGTTAATATATGCAAAGCCCTGCTTATCCTTAAGTCCCATAATATTAGATCCAAGTTGCATTGCAGGATGATAAATAATATCTCCCTTAGAGTTAACAATGTAGAAATATTCATCTGGGTTTGTTTGTATGGCCATAAGCGTAGAAATCACACTTCTTTTAATACGCTCATATTCATCTAAATGATGCATACCCGCACCAAAATACCAATCATAATGTCCAAAGTCTTTTAGGTACATAAGTTGAACGCGAGGATTATTTGGGTCAAACCTCGTCTTTAAAAAAGCTTCTTTATACTTATTTACCAGAGCAATTTCTTCTTGAATTATAAAACGACCATCTGCATCTTTATAATTCCAAATATTTTTTTCAAATTCTTTATTTTGCGATAATAAGTTATTTCCCTTTTTATCACTGACCCAAATAAACTCGTCTTTATTATGCCATTTCATACGAGAAAGAGCCCCTAGAATAAGCTCTTTAACCGCTTTCTCATTATATCCTTTAGAATATCTATCATGTAAAAATTCTGCCGTATCATAAGCTATCTTTACCCGAGAAATTAATTCTTTACTCATAGGTTTTTCCATATTAGTATACTTTTTTGTGAGCAACAAATATAAAGATTCTAAACGGTCTTTTAGCTGATTTTTTTCACTAATGATGTATTCACTCTTAATGCGTTCATTTTCAAGCTTAAAATGTTGATGTCTGTAAGAGATATAAAAATACGTAATTAATATCGTTAAAACTATAATAGCTACCACAGGTATAATTATCATCAAACGCGGAATATTTTTTTCACGCATCAGCCTTGTTTTGATAGTATGTTCCTGATTTAGCTCTGTGTTATTATTCATCTACACCTGCTTTTTCCAGAAGCCTTTTTTCAATATTTTTCTTGGTTTTTATGCCTAGTTTTTTCATATCATCCGTGCGTTTGATAAGATTACCCGTACCTAAGCTTAGTTTTTTCATAGCATCATCATAAGAACCTTGTGTCTTAGAAAGTTGCCCACCTATCTTTTGCATATCTTCAACAAATCCTACAAATTTATCATAAAGGTTTGCTGCCTTATCTGCTATCTCAGCTGCATTTTGTTCTTGTCTTTCATTTCGCCAAATATATTCAATGGTCCTTAATGTAACTAAGAGAGTAGAAGGGCCTACTACCATAATATTTTGCTTTATTATTTCTTGAAAAAAAGAACTATCATCTTCAAGGGCTAGCATATAAGCTGACTCAATTGGCATAAACAAAAGCACAAAATCTAAAGAACGAAGGCCCACTAAATCTTCATATTTTTTTTCTGACAGGCCTTTAATATGACTTCTAACAGACAAAACATGTTCTTTTCTTGCCTTTTCTCTTGCCTCATCATTTGTAGCATTCATATATCTTTCATAGGCCACTAAAGACACCTTAGAATCTACAATAATATCTTTATCATCAGGAAGATGAACTAAGACATCAGGTTGAAAGCGTTTACCTTCTTCAT
>DTVI01000225.1 GCA_012963655.1 Sulfurimonas sp. | reverse complement strand
GAGTTCTGCGCCACTTATTTTTGCTAGTTGTACTTTTGAGGCATACTCTTTTAAAGTAGAGAGTGGTTCTGCTTTTTCTAAGAGTTTATGCAGTAGTGGCACTAAAACACTCAGAGCCGAACTTACATTATCAGAGCGGTGTGTTATCTGCTGATGTTGCAGCGCCACACCTAAGGCTTGATAAGAAGACTTAGAAGTAAGTGAGAGGATAAGCGGACGAATGATACCTCCATTTGAGCCAATGGACCAAACATTTCTTTGTTCCTGGGCACAAGCATGAGGAGGCACTCCCTCACTATAGTTTTGAAACCATGCACGGATATAGATTTCAGTATAAGGATCTTTGTTAAGACCTGGTGTAGTTAAGTACGTGATAAAATCTTCGATAAACACTTCTTGGTCGTACTTACCCTCTTTAATGATAGAACGCATTAAAACGCGGATAAGATTTGCTCCAAGTGTATTTTCACCAGCTTTGAGTCCATGATGATAATGATATCGCTCACTCTTCTGGGGCATAGCATTTTTATGCTCACCTGCATGAACTCCTAGTTTAAAATTGAAATCATTATAGTTTGTATTGTAAAAACTGACATGTTCATGTGCTATGTCAAAGGGTCGACCTAACTCTTGTGCTTTTTTGATGTTTGGACGGTAGGAGTTACCCACCATAAAAGATTCAGGGTGTGGATGTGGTGCGTCTTCAAACCATTTGATACGACCAAAAGCCTCTTTTATATACTCGCGATTATAATACCAATGGACAGGCATAGCGATAGAATCAGCTATAAAAGCCCCCCATAAAGCATTTTTTATTCGTGTCGCGTCCATAATCTACTCCTTAACAAGATAATATAATCTACTGATTCCATTTTTTCTCCTTTTAGTATCGTTCTATAAATCGTCTATATTTTATCTCGGTTGGTGTTTTGATGACAAATAGTTCTGCCCCATTTTCTACCTCGTAAACAACACTCTTTGCATCTTCTAAAACATAATAATCATCTTTTACAAGTTGCTCTCCATCGATAGCTAATTCACCATCTAAAAGATAATAAGAGTAAGTAAAAAGAGGGTCAAGAACTTCATCAAACCTACCACTTTTATATGTGGTTTTTTTAATCTCTAAACCCTCAGTTATAGTTTTTACACCATCATCAGCCATATACTCAACTATCTCTTTTGTACCATCTCTCTCACTATGAAAACTATTTGCCATGTAGTCTTTATAAGTCGCAGCTTGTGTCATAGTTTTTGAGAAATCAGGGTCGAACCAGATTTGAAAAAGTTCTGTCCCCTTTGTGATGCGCTCTGAGTGTGAAACACCAGTTCCAGCTTGAATCGCTTGAACATCTCCTGCGTTTAGAGGAGTATAAACCTTTGAAACCGTATCATAGTGCTCAACTGCGCCCTTAAAAACAAAGGTCATTATCTCAAAACCCTCATGCGGATGCAGGGGAAACTCAGCTGTCTCATGAGCCACAAGATGTGCCCAGTAAAAGATGTTTGAGTATGCGTCTGTGCCACTTCTGTTTGGAAATGGTATAGGTTTATTTTCTGTAAAAGCTCCATTAAAAAGAGGCTCGATTTGTTGCTCGTC
>DTVI01000224.1 GCA_012963655.1 Sulfurimonas sp. | reverse complement strand
CTTCGGGATAGGACTGATTGTTGAGCTGTTTTGATATTCTTGCGATCTCGCCGTCTTGGGGTAAGCCCTGAGCAGCAGCTTGTTGTTTGAAATCTACCGGTTTGGGGCTATAGAGGATGCTGGCGCCTTGCCGTTGACCTGTTTCGTCTGGAATGAGAAACAGGTTTGCTGGAAAGTTCACGATTCGGAATTCATCGGGTAACAAGTAGCCCCCGCTGTTGGGCCTCCAGCCTCTCTCCTGTGCCAGGAGTCGTCCAGAAGGGGTGTTCATATTCAATCCAGGAACGAAGTTGTTAATACTCACCCCTAGTGCAACTGACTCACCGGGTGCTACCGCGTAACCTTTATCAAATCCGAGCGAGTCTTTTTTGGTCTTCGGGTTTACGTCGTATCCGGGAATCCTGATATCTGGATAGTCTTGGATCTTAACGCCCTTATAATAACCCGCTAAGTGTGGGTTAGAGCTATAGCTCGCATCTCTAATAGCAAACTCAGTATTGTTTCGCAGGACAATACCTATCGCACTTAACGCGTAACCGCCTAGGTACTTAGGTTCAAATCTGATTTTCTCAAGGTGCCTTGCTAGTAGTTGTTCAGCCTCCGTTTTTAATGCGCGAGTTCTTTCTGACCTAAGCGCTGCTAGCCGTTTTCCAAGCTGCCCCGATTTCTCGGCGCGTGATGCCTGTTGATCCTTCATTTTTTGCTTGGCAGAAGCGATTTGTTGATCTAGTGCTGCGTGTGTTTGAATCAGCGTTTTTCGGTCATTTTCTCGCTGTGCTTCAAAACTGATTCGTGAAGTACACATGTTCAGGCAGGCATCAGCGGTATCAGGGAGGTTTCCTGATTGCAGTAATTGCTGTCTGGCGAGGTCTAATTCGTCCGTATTCTGGGCGATTATTTCGTTCGCCTCCGCGCATAGCGGTTGCAGGGCGGCATTCAGCCCGGTTGTTGCATAAGTGTAGGCTTCAGATAGGGGCTCGTGAAAAAATTCTGCCCGAGTATTGTAGGGGAGATAGGTAATTTCTATACCAGACGCAGGTAGGGTAATTCCAAGGCCGTTCATGACATAAGCATGGCCATCAGGTTTCGGATCGGAGCAGCCTGGTAAGATTAAGATGGAGCAAAGGGTCAATAAAAAGACCCAGCTTGATTTACTACCATGGGGTTGTGTGTTCATAGCACCGGCCTCTTAGAACTTTCTCAATAATACATTTTTTTTTTCGTTTTAAACAACGAACCTAGTATGAAAGTGATCACACATCGCTAATAGTATGTCTGCGTCAGGCGGGGATACAGATGCTTTGAGTTCTTTAAGGGCCTGGCTTGTATCTAAACCCCGAACTAGTGCTACATAGTATGGGTCTGCTACTGTATTAAATAGGTTCCAGAGTCTGTTTTCTTCTGTTGGAAATTTCTGTTCAAGAGCACTAACTCTTGCCTGTAGGTCTATCTGACCAGAGCTTCTAACGCGCATATTCTCTCCTCAATCGCACACTGCTCCAATCTGGGGAAAATCCCAAGACTGTTCGACAAAGGAAAAAGTTTCAACTAAGCAAAGATGGTAAAAGCTGGCCGTTTTTGCCTGTTTTGATAGGTTTTGG
>DTVI01000223.1 GCA_012963655.1 Sulfurimonas sp. | reverse complement strand
AGAGAAGGTACTGATACCACAGCTAAACTAGCCCCCTCTTCCTCATCCTCGTCATCATCCTCTTCTTCTTCATCATTTCCACCAGTGTCCTTCTCACCCTCTCTCTTTATCGTCTCCAAATGAGATTGAAACACCTCTTCACACAGATCCTTCACCTCAGAGAGGAGAGCCTTCTTAATCTTCAGGGGGGTTAGGATTGTGAGGTGGAATGGGGATATGGTGGGGGGTGTGGAGAGGGATGAGAGGAAGGATGAGAGGAGGGATGAGAAAGAGGGGAGAGAGAGAGGAGTGAGGGGAGTAAGGATAAGTGTAGGACGATGTGATTCCTCCTCTTCTTCTTCTTCTTCCTTCTCTTCCATCCCCTCTTTCTCCTCCATCCCCTCTTCATCTTCTTCTTCATCCAATTTCTCTCCAATCCCCTCCCTCCATCCATCCTCCATCCTCTTTGAAACCTCCCCCATCTCCATGATGTGAGTTTCAAGAGGGGTTTGGGGTGGATCTTGAGAGGAGGAGAGGTGAGAGAGAATGGCTTCAAATTGGGAGAGAAAGGAGCGCGCCTGGCTTCCCCTTGGGAGCGCCCGGCGGGGATTCCCCATTGATCTCTCTTAGCATCAACTTCTCTCTCCCCATCCCCTTCCCCATCCTCCTCTTCTCCCTCTTTTGGTACCTTCTCCACCTCAATAGTTGGATCCATCATCATTCTCCTCCCTCCTCCTTCATCTCCCTCTCCACCTTCTTCATCCATCTTTAACTCATCAGGAAGGGATGAAATCATGTGATGAATCCCTTTCCTCATTAATTCTTCCACATCTCTCCTGTGAGAGGAGAAGGAGGGGGAGAGGTGGGAGGTCATAACCAAAGGGTGATGAACAAGATGGGGAGGAATTGACCCAGTCCACATATCCCCCATCATCTCCCCTGTCACCCTCTCCTCCCCTCTCATTGTCTGGGACATCACATCAAGAGGACAATCTTCCACAGTCTTGTCAAAAGCTAGGGGGATGAGAGGTTCTCCCATCCACCCTCTCTCCTTCTCCTCACCTTCCTTCACATCCTCCTCATTGTTGATGATTGAGGAGAGTTGGGAATAAACCAGAGGATCAAAGGGGAGATGAGGGGGGATATGTGGACTGGGTCAATTCCATGCTTGGTCACTGGACTTCTCACTCTCCTCAACACACTCTTTGTGATAATTTCATCTCCCATCCACCTTCTAAAACTCTCCCTCTCCATATCCTTTCCACAGGAGGAGATGAGGAACTTGTTCTCTCCCCTCTTACCAGATTGAGGCAGATGATGGATGTCAAAGTTGTTGTTCTCAGTGTGGGTGTTGGATAAACAGCTCCTTGACATGCCCCATACTTTAATCCCCATCCTTCCCACATCCTCACCATCATTGGATTGACAAGTGATGGGAGTGATTGAAGGAGTGACCACCATCTCAAAATCCTCCTCCACAACCCCTCCACCCTTCACATTCATCTTTTGGAAGTGATAAGTGATGGTTTGCCCAGGCAATATCCCAGACTGAGAGTGGGAGGTGGAGGAGAGGATGAGGGGGTGGAACTCATACTGACTCTGTTCCCAAGGATGGAAGGTGGTG
>DTVI01000222.1 GCA_012963655.1 Sulfurimonas sp. | reverse complement strand
AAATCATTATTGAAAACTTTGGCTCACAGGAAGATTTCTTTAGAAATGAAAATAAACTTGTATTGAAGGTACTTAAAGACAGTTGTTTATCGGGGATGCTGATACTTAAACTTAGTTTTTTTTTGTACTTATCTTGCCAATGTTTTATTTGTTTTATGGCAGTTTTTATTGCCCAAGAATAAATTTCATATATTAAATCACTCTGCATTGCCATAGGGATAAAGTCTTGTGAAGGAATAGTTCCATAGGTGTCATTTTCCTAATGAAATTGTACTTCAAATCCTAGTATTATATTTGTCTTTAAACAAAGACGAGGTTTATAAAAGATAAAAACTTCTTCTTTTTCTAAGGCGTGGGGTAACTCCATCTCAAAAATCATTTGATTAACAGAATCAATATTTAGCTATTTAGTGAAAAATTGAACATAATTTTTTCCTAACTCTTTGGTTCTTCATAGCGTCCTGTAATATATATTGCTTCCATTATACATATCTTCTAGCTAAGACGTTTTTTAATGTTTAATATAATAGTGTAAACAATAATCAAATAAAATATGAAAAGATACTTAGTTTAAAATGAGATCCAAAAGAAGGTAAAGGCCATATAAAATTAGCCCTATAAGGGCAAAAATAATAATCATACGTGTAGAAATAATAAAGATAACCTTGAATATAGTTTTAAAAGAGAGTTTCATAAAGAATGGTTAGCCTCAAACTTAACTGTTTTATAGCCTTGTTTATGAAGAAAATCCATACCACCAAGAAGGTTGATAACCTTCATTTGATACTGCTGGTCTAAAAATTTCGCTACTAAGGCTGTTCTACTTCCTACATGACAAATAAGGGCAAACTTTTGATCTTCTTTTACATGTGATTTTAAAAGTTTCATAAAAGCAGGTACATCATAATTACCTCTTTCATCAAAAAAGGTAAGGGGAACCGCGCCTTTAATAATACCTGTTTCTTTCCATTCAGCTGGAGTACGGATATCAATGATGGTGATACCTGAGTTTAAAAACTCTGGGGAGGGATATTGGTTAATAACTTCGGCATGCAAAGTGCTGAAAAGTAGGTATAAGATAGTTAATATTTTTCTCAATTATATGTCCTCTAGTAAATTTACGATAAAATTATACTCAAATATAATAACATTGAGGTTTTATGGCATCAGATAAACGTATAGAAAATGCACAACGATTACGCTACATTCGCTTATTAGAGCGTTTCTTTAATAGTGTGATTTCGTATCTTACTAAAAGTGAAGAACCTAGTGTGCAAAATTATCAAAAGCGCATTGCCAATAATAGCAAGTACCTTGATAGAACAGAGCCTATAGCCTTATATAAGAGTGAACTTTTAGCCCTTGAAGAACTAGTGAAAAAGATGAAATCTTTGGCAACTAGTGAGCTTAGTATAGATGAAATTTCACGTGATATTTTGAGAAGTGCAAATAAACTTGAACAAAGCAATAATAATAGGCGTTATAAAAAAGACAAACATAAGAATGATCAATTTAAAGACTGGGAATGACGTTTACTAAGAAGTTAGAAAAGTTTTTTATTCTTTTAATGGCTGTAGCTATGTTGTATCTACTATTTAATTGGTAT
>DTVI01000221.1 GCA_012963655.1 Sulfurimonas sp. | reverse complement strand
TCCTCTTCTGAGGTTTCATTATAGGTAGTCGGCGCTACCACCAATGGGACCCGATTTGTAATCTCTACATAATATTTACAGAATTCCAATACCTCGTCCGGGGTCTCTGCTCGACTATGGATCATTATTGCATCTGCACCGGAATCAATGTAGATCCGCGCCCGATTCAGCGCATCCTCAATACCTGCTCCAAGAATGAGTGACTCTATTCTAGCGATAATCGAAAAATCTTCTGTGATCTGAGCCTTCTTGCCTGCTGCGATCTTGCGGCCAAAGATCTCAGGTGCGGCTTGGGTCTGTGGCACATCTGTTCCATAAAGCGAATTCTGTTTGAGGCCCTCCTTATCTTCAATCACCACAGCAGAAACTCCCAGACGTTCCAAGGTGCGAACGGTAAAGACAAAGTGTTCAGCCAGGCCACCAGTGTCGCCATCAAAAATTAGAGGCTTAGTAGTGCCTTCTAACGCCTCTTCGATTGTGCTAAGGCGCGACGTAAGATCTACGAGACCGTTATCTGGTTTTCCCTTAGCCACGGAATCGGTCAAACTGCTGATCCACATCCCATCGAACTCCAACTCCCGTTCTTCGTGGCTGATCTTTGTGTTCTCTACAATTAGCGCAGTGAGTCCACTATGGACCTCGAGAATCCGTACAACGGGGCTACTTGCAAGGAGTCGCCGAAATCGTCTCATTCGTATTTCGGGGGTAGTCCCGATGTCTCGCATAACTGTATTCAGCCGGGTGGAGGAGATCCCCTCCGTGTATTTTGGCTCGACAAGTTCCCCACCCCACTGTTTCAATACTTCTACTACACGATCTCGAACGGGGCTCTGAATCCCATCCTTCCAATCATCTCCGTGCACGACGTAATCTGGCCTAACGTCGAGTAGATTTTGGGTATAGTCAAGGGTGGACTGCGGAATCACATTCGTCACACCACGAATGTTCTCCATGACAATCTTGCGCTGCTCATAGCTCATAAACGGTAAGCGCTTGTAACTTGCAATTGCCTCATCCGTCAATAACCCAATTGTGACATCACCCAATTCTCGCGCCACTTCAATAATCGACAAGTGACCTGGGTGGATCAGATCAGCGCTCATGCCGACATAGACTTTTCTGTTCATTGTTTGATGACGTCTCAGTTCAACTCGGGTTTGTGTACAACGAGAGATTTAGGGCGCCAGATTGTGTTGGTCCAGAAAACCATAGGGCCACCAATCGACATCGTACTGACTAGATCCAACGAATCTAGTTGCATTGTCATTCTGAGCTCTAATCAGCACAATCTGGACGAAAGCTTATTCTTCGCACCAATCTCTTTATTCTCTGCAGAAGAGATTGCGCATAAACTCCGATACCGGCTACGGCTCCCGCAACAGCGGCAACTACGAGCGAAATTGTTCCACCATCGAGGTAAGCAGTCACATGAGCCACGTGGCCGACTGTACTACTGCTCGGAGGGTGTCACGCAGCGGGACGATTTGCGGATCAGGAGAATTTCTGCGGCTCGTTGCTATCCGGACCGAACAAAATCCCCGTATTGCCGCAATCGGTCAGTCACATCAACTACGGCTCGGCCCTCACCCCAGGCCCAGAACGACGATTGCG
>DTVI01000220.1:522-1613 GCA_012963655.1 Sulfurimonas sp. | reverse complement strand
AGCATCTAGATGTATTCGATTGTGCGTTCAAACCACAAAACGGGTTACGTAGCATCAATGCTATGGGTCACATACGAATGATGAGTGCTGTGCAACCATTTATTTCTGGTGCCATTTCAAAAACAGTAAACATGGCAAAAGAGTCAACGGCAAAAGATATTGCGGACACGTATATTGAAGCATGGAAGCTAGGTATTAAAGCAATCGCAATTTATCGTGATGGCTCTAAACGAACTCAACCATTAACTACGGGTAACAATGAAGAAAATAAAAATGAGACTAAGGCAGAAACAATCACGTCAAATCAGCCGGTCCGGAATCGTCTACCAGACGAACGCGCTTCCATAACGCATAAATTCAGTATTGCAGGACACAAAGGATATATTACTGTTGGACTATTTGAGAGTGGGCAACCAGGTGAGATATTTATCATCATGGCAAAAGAAGGTTCAGTCATATCAGGACTCATGGATTCATTTGCAACCTCTATTTCAGTTGGCCTTCAATACGGTGTCCCTCTAAAAGATCTCTGTAAAAAATTCTCACACTCTCGATTTGAACCATCAGGATATACGTCACACCCAAATATAAGAATTGCTAAATCTATTGTCGATTATATCTTCCGTTGGCTTGCACTAAAATTCTTGCCAAAAGCTGACCTCATAAGTATTGGTTTAAATGACTTAGCAGAAGTAAGCGAAGTTGAGCAATTAGAAAAACCGTCTGTCAACCAAGGCCATGTGCTGCATACAACAAAGACTGAAATTAAAGAAGAGATAAAAACAGGTAACGAAGAAGTGAGTGTATCGGTAACATTCACCGAACAAGAAGATGCTCCTCCGTGTGATACATGTGGTAATATCATGGTACGAAACGCAGCATGCTATAAATGTTTAAATTGTGGATCGAGTTCAGGCTGTAGTTAACATAAAAAGTATTAAGCCCCGGTTTTACCAGGGTTTTTTTAAAATAAAAAGCACAGAAATTACTTCGTGCTTTGTCTGATACCCTTCTTGCGAGTCGCTAGCTTTCGCCCTCTTTTTGTTCCCTTCCTTTTCTTCGAGCCAGGCTTTGCCATCTCGACTCTGGAA
>DTVI01000220.1:0-470 GCA_012963655.1 Sulfurimonas sp. | reverse complement strand
GCCCGAGCAACAAGTTCCATCTTACTCTTCTTCTGCTTGCCATTACCGCGTGAAGCAGAAACTCGGGATACATCTCCTCGCTTGTCCAGAAAATAGAGATACCCATTCTCACGTACTACTCCAGTATTTGCTATCTTTTGAGCCATAACTCCTCCTTTTGGCTTGGCTACACACCTTACCTTAAATACTTATAAAATCAATATCTCTTATTATATATCAATACAAAGTGATATTCAAAAAAACAATAACTATTCTCTTGCGAAAGCTATGAGTAAGGGTGTAACAGCTCTTTGTGGAGGGTAACACTATTCCCGTAACTGAGATGGAATATCCATACTCGTAGCTTGAGTCTTCTACAGGTTACCGTTCTGAAAATCCGAAAAAGTGGTATAATGTGTGCATGATTAAGGAGGACGAAAGAGGTTTAACGTATATAGAAATACTCATAAGTATCTTACTTATTTCTATAA
>DTVI01000219.1 GCA_012963655.1 Sulfurimonas sp. | reverse complement strand
CCAGGTATTCCGTATTCTCCGGAACAGTAACCGTTTTAAGAATCGTTTCCAAAGCACCAATGCTGAAGATTTCGGAAGAGGCACCGTAAGGCATATTTTTAGTAAAGCTCACATCGCAACTTTCATTGAGATGACTCTCCACTGCCTTGTCAATCATCACCTCGTCGCGTAAAATGTCGTCGCCCGTGATTCGAACGATATGATCGAGGCAGTAATGTTGGGCGGCCTCGTAAAACCGGAGGGATAAATTTTCAAGCGAGCCGCGGAACGTCAAAACGCCCTCCCGTTCGGCAATCTCTAATAAAACGTCATCAGTGGGATCGGTCGATGTGGCGAAGATTACATGATCGAGATTAACACAGCGCTTTATGCGTTCAATCAACAAAGCGATCGTTTCGCGATCCTGTATCTTGCGAATCGCCTTATTAGGAAGTCGACTCGAGTTGCAACGGGCGACAATGATACCTCCAATTTTCGTTTTCAAGTGTTTGCTTCGTAGCGGTGCCCATGCTTCAATGGAACGTTGTAGTGTTTTTCCAACCAACTGGTGACTGGACAACGGGACCTTGATGTCTGAATGTTTTACATACCGAATATGTTTTTCCTCCAAAACATGTCCCGCCACCAGATTGCCCGAAACGACCGGCGTTTTTTTGAAGTTCCGGCGATATTCCTTTTCAAAAGGATTAAGTTGTCCGATTGCTCCCAGCAGCGGGGCAATATTTTTCACATATTCCACAAACTGTTGAAAGTCTCTGCCTCCCAATGCAGATTCATAGTCCTCCCATTGATCTTCTCGATTCACCGTCACATGTTTTTCAATGATTGAAGCCCCCTTGGCCAAAGCAGCGATGGGAACTATCTTGGCTTCTTCCATATCGCCGGATACATGATCGGCAAAGCCCACTTTTACTCCGGGAGAGGCGTACTTGTTTAGCAAGTCTCCTACTTCTTCAAGCGAATGCACCTCTAGGGGCGTCGGAAATACTTGGACTCCGGGCATCAGGATGACCTGGTTGCACAGGTTTTTGTTTTTTAAAAAAATCAAAATATTTCGAATTTCTATCCTGTGCGCTCCACCAACGCCAATCATCAATATTTTATTTTCCTCAGCAACTTTTGCAATAAAATGGGCATTGAGGATATCCTCTGAATGGATCTTATAGCCATCCACCCCAATCCCTTTTGCAATCAAAAACCCTTGCTCCCCAAAAATATCAGCTAATATCACCAATCCGCATTCCCTTGCATAGTCTGCAGCCTGCAGCCATTCATCTTCGGTGAGAGCCAAATCATTGAAAATTTGCCACTCAGGGTGATCTTCCGTTGCTCTTTCCAATGGAATGAAAATTTGAAATTTAATGATTTGAGTGCCACTTTCAGCCACACAATCAATCAACTGTTTTAATTTTTTTATATCACCTTCATGTCCGCAAGCCGTTTCCCCAATAACATTACCATTTTCAGGTATTAGTTCCTCAAAGCTAAACATTTGTTCCATCCGTATTCGCTATGAAGCTCTGTAAACGTTTAATTCGCCGAGATTGATTTGCCGACACGTTCCTCACGAAATCGCCTGTGCCGTCCGCAATTCCATAAATTGAAGTAGGACTC
>DTVI01000218.1 GCA_012963655.1 Sulfurimonas sp. | reverse complement strand
CCTTCCCCCGTCACCAGTAGTAGCAAGGGATTACAAGATATTCATAATTTTGAATATTCGTTTGTCTACCAGTTGTCTACCAGAAAACGCGAAGGTTTCAGATCCGGAGAAAGATCAATCACTATTTTGAAGGTAGAAATCTTTTCCAATGCTGTGGTCCATTCCCGTCCAAGATAATCCGAAAATAGGGGTAAAATGAATAAGAGTATAATTATTTTCATAACATTACTTTTGTTATTTATAAAAACTCAAATTTCAGCTGAACCTTCAGTTGAAAGAGGTGAATACTTGGTGCGCGGTCCTGCAGCCTGCGGTTCCTGTCACACACCAATGGGGCCATTGACAAATGACAAGAACGACCGCAGAGTGGGACCAATCCCCGGCATGGAGTTGGCCGGACAGGTAGAAACGGAACCTTTCGGTCAAGTCACGATGACTAACCTCACCCCGGGTGGTCCAATTGCCTCCTGGACCGATGAGGAAGTCATCCAGGCCATCCGGGAAGGCATCCGTCCAGACGGGAGCCTAGTTGGCTTTCCTATGCTAATTCCAACCTATCGGCACTTGTCAGATAACGACGTGAAATCCATTGTGCTTTTTCTACGCAGCTTGCCTGCGGTGGAAAATGACCTGCCGCCTTCCAAATACAACATGCCTCTGCCAAAGTCCTATGGTCCTCCTGTCGGCCATGTGCCGGACATTTCTGAGAAAAACAAGGTCGAGTATGGCGCCTACCTTGCGGGTCCGGTGGCCCACTGTACACTCTGCCACACATCATGGGGAGAAGAAGACAAAGAAATCATGAAATTCTTTATGAATCCACCAGATTATAATGGGCTTATGTCACTTCCTGGTCTTGGTCAGGGAGGAATGGTAATGAAGGGTCCTTGGGGAATGGCCATAGCTGCCAACATTACCAGCCACCCAACCGCTCTTGGCAGGTATACTGATGAAGAAGTAAAGAAGATGATTACCCAGGGGATACATCCCAGCGGCATGAAACTGATGCCCTGCATGCCCTATGAAAACTACGCACTAATGACTGATGAGGATCTGGACGCGCTTATCGCTTACTTGCGCACGATTCCGCCTCATCCTGTGAGCGATTAAACCTAATGATACGAACCAAAACTCTCCTGCTTGTTGTCTGCCTGTTTCTGCCGCTGAGTCTCTTTGCCGGAGAAACACCCTCTCCTGAAGGAGCGAAAGCTTATTTCATTGACCTCAAGGACGGTGAAACCGTCAAGTCCCCATTTCTTGTACGCTTCGGGTTGAATGAGCAAATGGGTATCGCTCCAGCTTTGGCAGACTGGCCGGACACAGGACATTTTCACCTGCTTATTGACAAGAAACCACCCAATCCAAACAGACCTATTTCCAACAAAAACCTCCATCTCCACCGTGGCCAGACCGAGGCAACTGTCGAACTGAGCAAAGGCATGCACACTCTCCAGATCGTGATGGGTGACTACTCTCACATTCCCCACAACCCTCCGGTAATGTCTGAACGCATCTCCGTCAAAGTAGAGTAATTGATATTATTCTCTCTACAGCTGTAGAGCTTGATACTGTGGAGTTATGCCTAAATGATGTGTGTGTTTTGTGTGCCTTTTT
>DTVI01000217.1 GCA_012963655.1 Sulfurimonas sp. | reverse complement strand
TAAAGTGCTTTGGAAAAATACTGCTTGAAAAGCCATAGAACCCCATGCCCATGTTAAAATGGTAAAGATAAATTATATGGCCTGAGTTGCCGGCTTAGTACTTGTGTTTTTACTTATCTATAAATTTAAAAGACCCGCTTAGAACGTAAACCTTGGGCCTACTGAGTATCTCTCACTCAGTCTATGACTATTTTCATAATGCCTTGTTTATTAATACAGGTACACATTTTTGGTGGATCCCATTTTCTAAAGTCCGTTTCACTTCTGTGGAAGTATTGACATTATCTTAGGTCTGTATTTATTGTATTACGCTCTGACAATAACACCTGCTAAAGTACGCAAGATTTCATAGTTTCTCTTATAAACCTTGTACATAAAAATTAAAACTTACTTCACAACACACTAGGTCATTAATATCTTTAATCTGTGTTTGTATTTCTATACTTCCTCGGCCTTTTTTTTCAAACTGCTGTCTAAATTTTTCAAGATGATCTTGGAAACAATGAGGAGAGGGAAATGTTTTATATTTCAACTTAGACTCTCGAAGAATAGGAAGCACCTTTTCTTCGAACTAGGGAAAGATTTGTTATAAAAACATACTGTTTTACTAAGGTAAATTGTGAACCGGCATGAAAGGTTTGTACATCGTTTTGAATGTCTGGTTTAAAATCTAATGAAAGTTTTCCATTCTCTTCTTAACACCCCTTATCTTAACAAAGGGAATCTCCCTTATAATCATGAGTAATATGCTAAGAGAGCAGCTGTCACAGCCACATTAAGAGATTCTACCCCATTTTTCATTGGAATAGACAAGGTCTTATTTGAAAGTTTTTCTATCTCTTTTGACACACCTTCAGACTCATTTCCTAGAACAAAGATAGTTTTTTCACCAAGGATTAAATCAAAAAGAGATTCTTTTGCATGTGAAGATAAAGAATATATATCCGCACCATCTTCTTTAAAGTTTGGTAAGGTTTCTTCTAAGCTATCACAATATAAAATCTTTGTTTTAAATAGTGTTCCTGCACTTGCCTTAATCACTAAGGGAGATATCTTTGCTGAACCTTTTTTAGGAAGGATAATACCATCAATAAAACCTGCCGCAACGGAACGAATAATCATTCCTAAGTTTTGAGGGTTATGTATACTGTCTAAGGCTATATACTTGTAAGAAGAAGGACGTGAAACTAAAAAACCTTCACTTGATTGATATGAAGTAGCTTCTATATCTGCACATACACCTTGATCTTGTTTAGCATTTTTTGATATACGTGAAAGGGCTTGTTTGGAGTGATATAAGACCTCTATGTTTTTTCTTTCACAGATACTTTCTATCTTAGATATGATTCCATCTTTTTTATTTGAGTCTGCTAGATGTACCTTAGTGACATTAATGTCTTTTTCTTCTAAGGTTTCTAAAACAACATTTCTTCCGTAAACTGTGATTTGGCGTTCAAATCTTTTCTTTTTATCTATATATTCTTGTGAGTTATTCATATCCAATTATAGCCAGCTAAACTTTTGGAAGGGTTTTTAAAAGTACAAGATAACCAATTACTCCAGATATAAAGGAACCAAGTAAAATTCCCATTCTATAATCCACCAGATCATAACAAACACCTTCATGACATTCAAAGGCTAAAGAACCTATAAAAAGGCTCATAGTAAAGCCTATTCCCGAAAGAATAGCCAAACCATACACCGAACCCCAGGTTACCCCTTCAGGCAAGGAACCTAAACGAAGTTGGTTGGCGATAAAGGTAAATAAAAGTACACCCACCTGCTTACCAATAAAAAGTCCAAAAACGATACCCACTGTCATACTGTCTGTAAAGTCTTTTAGTCCAACTGTTGAAAAGCCTATACCCGCATTAGCAAAGGCAAACAGAGGAAGAATTACAAAGTTTACAGGGGCATACAAAGAATGTTCTAACTTATGAAAGCTTTCTTTATTTCCTTTTATAGGAATCATTAAACCAAGAATCACACCTGCTAAGGTAGCATGCACACCGGACTTTAAAACCGCAGTCCATAAGACTATGCCCACCAAAATATAAGCCGTGTTATTTACAACCCCATTTTTGTTCATGATAAAAAGAGCTAAAATCATTATCACAGCTATCCCTAAAGATAAAAAAGACATATGAGATGTATAAAATATAGCAATCACAATAATCGCACCCAAATCATCTATAATCGCAAGAGCTAATAAAAAAACCTTCAACTGCATAGGGACACGTTTTCCCAATAAGGACAAAACACCTAAGGCAAAGGCAATATCTGTTGCCATGGGAATAGCCCAACCCTGCATAGTCGCTTCATTTCCCCAGTTAAAATAAACATACACAAGAGCAGGAACAAGCATTCCACCAAATGCCGCAAAGGCAGGAATGGCGAGTTTTGACTTATCACTTAAGGAGCCTTCTACCACTTCTCTTTTAATTTCAAGGCCAACCATAAAAAAGAATAATGCCATAAGACCATCATTTATCCATAATAACAGTGGCTTAGCAATGCTAAATTGCCCAAACATAACAACAACGGGCGTATCCATCATCAATTCATAAGTATTTGCAAGGGGAGAGTTAGCCATTAACATGGCTAAAATAGTTGCTATAATTAATAAAATCCCTACAGCAGATTCCATTTTAAAAAAATTGATTAAAGAGTATTTCATTATACATCCAAAAATATCATTTGTTTTTATTATAGCACTTTAGATACTATTATGGAAAACTCTGCTCCATTTTTTGAATTCTTTACTAAGAGTTTTCCATGCATACTATTTTCTATTATCATCTTTGACATGTATAAACCAATTCCTGCGCCTTCTTTAAAGCCCTTTGTTGAGAAATAAGGATCGAAAATCTTTGTAATAATAGACTTATCTATCCCTCCAGCATTATCTTCAAACTTTAATATAAAATCTTCTTTTGTTTCAACCACACTAATATATAGTGCTTTCTTTTCAATATTATTACTTAAAAAAGCGTCTTTAGCATTTGAAAAAAGGTTTAATAAGACCTGTCCAAATTTATTAGAATGACCATTAATATTTATGCCATAAGCAATATCAATATTAATAGAGATTTTATCTTCTTCCAAAGAAGAGGATAAGATTTCCATCACTTCCTCAAGGTTTTCACGCACATCAAAATATTCTTTTTCTTTTTGTGGATTAAAAAAGTTTCTAAAGTCATCAATGGTGCTTGACATATAAGCAACAAGCACAGAACTTTGTTCATTAAAGCTTTCTAACTCTTCTATGCTCGCACCCTCAAGTTTGTGCTTAAAATAATAGTTTTGTATCACTAATGACAATTTATGCAAGGGCTGCTTCCATTGATGTGAAATATTTTCTAACATTTCACCCATGGTTGATAATCTAAACTTTTGCATTAAAAGCTCATCTTTTTCCCGTATTTCTGAAACTTTTTCATAAACTTCTGATTGCAAACTCGAATTAAGTCGGGATAAGGTTTTAATATGTTGATGACGTAAGAGATTAATTCGCTCTGAAAGGGCCAAAGAAAAGAAAAGAATCTCAGCTAAGGCCCCAATCTGTTGAATATACTTGATATACCCATAACCCCCCAATAAAACCAAGAGTATTAAGGGCCAATACAACACTTGCACCTAAGAACAAGCCCCAGCCTATAATATAAAACCTTGCATACTGATATTTTTGTTTTAAAGCGCGTGTTCCCGCATATAATAAGACAAGGGGAATAGGAAAGACTAGCCATACAAGGACTTGAATTACAAGTGCATAAGAAAATATAAAACTGCTTATAGCTATCAAAATCATTATACTTTGCAAGACCATCAAAAAGTAATTTAATTTTGAGGCATATTCACTAAGCTGTAAAAAACTACGTGTAAATAAAATAGCATTGAAGATAGTAATACTGATAAAAATCAGTACCCCTTTTTCACTTAGCCACTGTATATTTGGCCATAAATACTGATGACCTAAACCATCAATACACAATTGCCAAAACATAAATGAAGTAATAAAGGCAAGATAATATAAATAATTTTTATCCTTCCAAACAAGAAATGAAAAAATATTATAAAAAATAATAAGAAGTAGTATCCCATAAAAAAAACCATACAAAAGCGTTTCACCCTGCTTGATATTTACAATTTCTTCAGAAGAATATATTTTCATAGGTACTTGCATAGTACTTTGAGTTTTAACACGTATGTATAGTGTTGAAGGCTTTGATGTGTCTAAGATAGTCGTATAGGTACGCCACTTTATCAAACGCTTTGAAAAGTTCTCTTCATCACCTGAATACATCAGTAAGCTGTACTTATCACCTATTTTTTGATAAATTTGAATATCATCAAGTAAGGTATATTCTATATCTAACCACCATTGTCTTGTGCTAATTGTAGAATAGTCTAATAAGGAAATTTTGAACCAATACGCCGAAGAAGTAAATCCAAAGCTCAGATCATTTTTATCCATAACTTCAAAGGACATAGATTCTGAGCCTATCTCATCTATATTCAGACTGGAGTTTTTATCTTCAATATAAAGGACACCCTTATCTATAGCATACACATTTTGTGAATCATTTAGTTCAACACTATACTCGGCCTGAAGACTAAGTATAAAAATGATAGAAAAAAGGAAAAATTTTAAGAGCACATTAGAAACTTTATTAAATATTTTTTCATAGTTCTAATTAAATCTATATTTTACTTGCGATACCATTAAAGCTGCGCTTATCTAGTATATCTTCTTAGATAAGGACAACAAAATCACTATCTTCTCATTGTCTTATTTTTATGACTTGAAGATCCGGCCAAAGAGCCTTCAATTTTTTCAAAAAATATCACAAAAAAACAATAGCTAAAAGATATTGCACAGCGAAGACAGTCAATACCTTATATTCATCTACAAAAAGTTAAAAATGCGTCTTAGTAGTTTATAAGAAAGATAGTACATCCATTTTGACTTCATATTCTATAGAAGCTTGTACATTAACACCTGCCTAAAGAGCAGGTATATCATAAAAAGAGAGAAAAAGAGAATGAAGAAAGTTTTCTAAAGAAACTTTTTACTGCGTAAAATCGCTACGCTAGTTTTCTAAAGAAACTTTTTACTGCGTAAAATCGCTACGCTAGTTTTGAAGCTATTGAGTCTGCATTAAAGCCGAATTTGTCAAAAAGTTGGCCAGCAGGTGCTGATGCACCAAAAGAGTCCATACAAATAACTTCATCAGCAAATCTATACCATTCCAGACCACGAGCCGCTTCAATAGCAACTACCTTATCTGTCTTAATTATTGAGTCTAAATAAGCCTTATCTTGCTCTATTAAAAGGTCAAAACATGGAACTGAAACCACGTTTACCTTTACACCTTTTTCAGCTAACTTAGACTTAGTATTCATTGCTAATTCTACTTCTGAACCTGAGGCCATTAGTGTAATAGTAGCCCCTGTTGTTTCTTCTAATAAATAACCACCCTTAGAAGCTTCACCCGATACAGCTGCTGGAAGAAGAGACAGGTTTTGTCTTGAACATACAAATGCTGAGGGAGATCTTTTCATCTCTAAAGCAGTTTGCCAAGCAACAACATTTTCATTTCCATCAGCCGGTCTCCAAACGTAAAAGTTAGGAAGAGCACGGAACTGAGAAAGATGTTCAATTGGTTGGTGAGTTGGACCATCTTCACCTACACCAATACTATCATGTGTCCATACAAAGAACTGCTGAATACCCGCAAGTGCCGCGATACGAGCTGCCGGCTTAAGGTAATCAGAGAACACAAAGAAGGTTGCAGAAAATGGCATAATTGGACCATATAGGGCCATAGCATTACAAATCGAAGCCATTGCATGTTCACGGATACCAAAGTATATATTTTTACCCTTTGGATAAACACCCATATTTTTCATTTCAGTCTTGTTTGAAGGGCTAAGATCAGCTGAACCACCGATGAAACCAGGAATAGCCTTAGCAATTGCATTAATTATTTTTCCATTTGTTCCACGTGTTGCTTCACCCTTATCAAATGTAGGCCATTGAATACGAGAAAAATCAGGGTTTTGAAGGGCATCAAGCGCCTCATTTTGTTCCATTAATGGAAGTTCTTTAAGTCTATGCTTCCATTCTCTCTCAGCAAGATCACCTGCTTCAATTGAACATCTAAATCTAGCCATTACATCTTCATCAACAAAGAATTTCTTTTGTGGATCAAAACCTGCCGCTGTTTTTGCCTTAGCAATAACATCTTCTCCAAGAGGAGCACCATGGGCATGGTGTGAACCTTCAAGTTCACCAGAACCCTTAGCAATTAAAGTGTTTGCAATGATAAGAGAAGGCTTGTCTGAAGACTTAGCACGAACAATAGCCGCGTCAATCTCTTTAAAATTATGTCCATCAATTTCTTGAACATCCCAACCCTGAGAGTCAAAACGCTTATGAATGTTTTCAGAAATTGAAAGATCCGTAGAACCTTCAATAGTAATGTTATTTGAGTCATAAATTAAAATAAGGTTATCAAGCTTGTTATGACCAGCAATAGAACAGGCTTCATAAGAAAGACCTTCTTCTAAATCCCCATCACCACATAAACAATAAACACTATGATCAATTACCTTAGCCATTTCAGAATTAGTCTGAGCACCTACATGATTAGAAGCCATAGCAAAACCAACTGCGTTAGCAATACCCTGACCTAAAGGACCAGTAGTAATTTCTATACCTTCAGTATGACCATATTCTGGATGACCTGGAGTCTTAGAATCTAATTGACGGAAGTTTTTAAGATCGTCTAATTCAAGTCCATATCCCCATAGGTAGTAAAGAGAGTAAATAAGACCTGTTGCATGTCCACCTGAGAAAACAAGACGGTCACGGTTTAACCATGTTGGGTTTTTAGGATTATGAGATAAATGTTCTGATAGAACTACTGCAATATCTGCTAAACCCATTGGTGCACCTGGGTGACCTGAATTGGCTGCTTGAACCATGTCTGCTGCTAAAAATCTAATTGAGTCGGCCATTTTTTGACGCATATTGTTTGTCCTTTATTGATGTAATTTTATTTAAAAGAGAGTGAGTAAACCTCACACTCTTTTGAAATATCCTTACTTATGTTTATTTAATAAATAAAACAAAGTTCATCTAAATGAACTTAATTTATTTATGTCTTGCTAAATACTTTGAAAGTATAGGTGAAAGTTCATTATAAAGCTTTGTATCAAAGGTATTAAGTTGTTCCCTTAATTCTTCTGCTAACCTATCCGCTTCCTTCATTGTTCCATCAAGCCCTAAAAGATTTACAAATGAGTTTTTATCCCCATCATTTTGTGTTGTCTTTCCAGCTTCTTCTGAGCTTTGTGTTACATCCAAAATATCATCTTGAACTTGAAATAAAAGCCCAAGTTTAATACCAAAGTCATATAAGTCTTTAGCCAAGATATCTTGTCCTGAAATTATTGCGCCCATTTGTAATGCACAAGCAATAAGTTTTGCTGTTTTATTGATATGTAAAATTCTTATTTGTTCAATGTCTAAGGGGTAGTTTTCAAAATGACAATCAATTGCTTGTCCTAAAACCATACCCCCAAGTCCACCATTTTTAGCCAAACAACGAATAAGTTTAACCTTCACTTCATCTGAAAAAGCTGCTTCTGATAATATCTCAAAAGCCTGCGTATTTAAGGCATCACCCACAAGCACAGCCGTTACTTCATCATACTTAACATGAAGTGTTTGCTTCCCACGTCTAAGATCAGCATCATCCATACAAGGAAGATCATCATGAATAAGAGAATAGGTATGTAGAAGTTCTATAGCTAAGGCTGCATCATAAGACGAGTCTACAAGAAGTGAGTTATGTGCTCTTACAACCGCTAAAAGTAGAGCTGGACGAAAACGCTTTCCTCCTGCTAATAACATCTCAGCTATAGCTTCCTCATAATGAGGATGAAAGCTTGGAGCTTTAGGAAGATGAGATGACAAATATGCTTCGAAGTCTTTCAATAGAACCACCCTAAATTAATTAACAAAATTATACATATTATTTACTGTTACTTGGCTTATCAAAATGGATAAAAAAGTCAAAACCTTCTCTTTTAAAAAGCAATATTACTAATAGGTTTTTACTGTTTTTTTCTAGGGATAGAACCTGACGAATTTCTCTTAAAGTCTTAACCGGTTTGCCCATTACAAAAAGAAGTTTATCACCCTTTTTCACCTTATACTTAGGGTTATCTTCAAGTACAAAAAGCTTTTCATCTAATTCTAAACCAAAAAATCCGAAAAAACTATCAGATACTAAACCACCACCCATTCGCTTTTTAAATCTTGCTTTTACTTTGACTTTTTTTCCATCTCTATAAATAAAAAATTCATGCCAAGTATTTGGCTTTGAAAAAAGGATATCTCTACTTAGTTGAGAAGCAGAAATACTTTTTGTTTTGTCCATATACAAGATGACGTCATCTAATAAAAAAGGGCTACCCTCAAAAAAAGGATTTACCTCAATTACACGAACCCCTTTTTTATCAGCTACACGGATACCAGTATCACTATAGATTATTTCTCTTGATTTAAGAAAATGTTGCAAGTAAGCCTTGTCAATAATCCCATTTCCAGTTGAAAGACCTAATATTCCACAACATGTTCCTGAAATCATTGCATTTTTTTTACTAATAGAAGAAAACTTTGCTAAGGAGTTTAGACCAATTTGTTTACTTAGAAACTTTCCTTCTTTTATTTTTTCAGGGGAAACAGAGGCTAAATGTTTGGGACTATTAAAATAAAATTTAAATAAATGTTTGAATTTTTTATCTGTTTGTTTTAAATTTAAGCCTAAAAAAGGATCTCTTTTTATTATCTTTGTCTTAGGTGTCTCTTTAGAATAAAACAATATATATTGCGAAGATACAGCAAAGCCCTGCGTGTCATCTACATTTATAGAACTAACTTGGTATTTTAATTTACAAGATTCAAAATCGCTTGTAGTTTCTTTAGTAAAGTCTTGTGTTGAAGAAAAAAGTGAAAGTGTTAAAAGGAGTGTAAGTGTTAAAAAACGGCTAGGTGCCATTATTTATTTCCAAACATCGAACCAAGGTTACCCATACCACCGAGCATACCCATGGCCGAATTTTGTTTGTCTTTTTCTACCATTTTATTGGCATCATTGATACAAGAAATAAGCATGATTTGCAGGGATGATTTATCTTCAAGAAGAGAGTCATCGATATTAATATCAATAACCTCACCCTTTCCACTCATCTTTATTTCCAGCATTCCACCACCAGCTTTGGCAATGTATTCTTTAGATTCCATTTCAGCTTCCATTTTTTTTGCTTGTTCTTGAACTTGTTCGAGCATCTTACCCATATCACCAAGATTCATGTTTTCAAACATTAAAAGCCTTTTGTAACTTAAATTTCGTCTAAAATTTCGTCTATATTATTGTCGTCATCTAAAAGAACAACCTTTGGTGCATAAGTTTCAAGGTCTTTTTCATTATACGATGCGTAAGCAACAATAATAACCTTATCTCCCTTATGAACTCTTCTAGCAGCTGCACCATTTAAACAGATCTCGCGTTTACCGCGTTCACCTAAAATGATATAAGTTGAAAAACGCTCGCCATTGTTGATATTTAAAATCTCAACTTTTTGACCTACGCGCATTTTGGCAGCTTGCATTAGCTCTTCATCAATTGTAATAGATCCAACGTAATTTAAATTAGCGTCAGTTACCGTAGCACGGTGAAGTTTACTATATAGCATTTCCATATTCATCTTATTTCCTTACTGCGCCATCTGCTTTATCATATCAGCAGGAGAGACAGCTTTGTCCCATAGTTCTTCGTCGATTAAATACTCTTCAACGATATTTCCACCAATGATATGCTCTTCAATAATTCTAGTAATTTTTTCTTTAGTAAGACCTGCATACATAGTATGACCTGGTTCAACTAACATAAGAGGACCTGCATTACAACGATTCATACAAGCAGTTTTAACAGGTACAACATTACCAACTAAACCTTTTTGCATTAAAGACATAGCCATAAATTGAAAAAGGTCCTGTGTTGCTTCTGTAACACATGAAGGCTTTCCTGGCATTTGTGGTGGAGCTGATTGTTCACACTTAAAGATATAAAACGAAGGTTGTGGCATTCCCATAAACTTCTCCTAATTGAAATATTTGCGCAATTATACCCTATCAAATTTAAAGTTCAAACACACTTTAGATTTGTTAAGCTATTTATCAGATTAAAAAGAACTCAGGTGAAGTTTATCATCTCAGTCAAACTCCTTCACATAGGGCTTTTAGCTCCAAATAGCACTAATATAACAGATACTTTAAAAAAAGAACAAATATGAGGGAAAATCACCCTCTACCTTATTATATTGACACAAAAAATCAAGACAATGCTTATGCAACTGCATTAGGTGATTTTCTTAAATAAACTTTAGATGAATCAAAGCCTCTTTTTGCCACAGAACCTTTACCCTAATCTTCTTCTACTTTTGATACTTTCAACTCCCATATAAGGCATTAATTTCACACAAACACCTCTTTATTTATCCATTGTAAGGCTATTAATTATCATAACAGTCCAAGAAATGACGTGAATTGTCTACGTCTAATCCCTTCTTATGACTTTTAAGAGTATACTTTTACTACATAAAATAAAAGATACCTAACATGAAAAAAATATTTGAACTTATAGAAAAAAATAAAAAGCCTGAACGAACCCTTGACTCTGTCAAAAATGAAATTCGTAAGTATTTCAAAAGAGAACGTAAAAAGAAACTTCCAGAAGACGCTATATTTTGGGAATTTGAATGTAAATTTGGAAAAGATGCAGGCTCTGCAGTTGCACTTACTTCTAATGATATTGTGAAAGCCCTTGATAAAACAAGAGAAGAGAAATGGCCAACATGTTATATTGAAATCGTTTCTAAACCTTCTGATAAGAAAAGACCTGAAAAAGAAGAAAAAGCCTCTGAAGAAGAGTAAAACTTCTTCCTTTTCCCCTCCTCTAGCATTTACTAGAAATAATTAATTCTATTTCATAAATATTACTTTTTATACTCTACACTTCTTAAAATTTATACAAGAAAAATTAAATGCCTTTGCTTATAAAAGTTTTAGTGCGTCCCTTGACAGACCAGCCCAAGCTGATTTATCATCAGCTCGGATACTCTCTTCAAATGAAGCCTTTGCCTCTTTATATTTTGCTTCTTTCATTAATAATGAACCAAACATATACTGAACACGTGATTTTTCTTTATCACTTAAGTTTCTTTTTTCTAAGGTATTTAATAAGGTCAATAGTTCTTTGTCTTTTTTCTGTGCTTTTAAAACCTGTAAGGCAGCAAACTCTACAAAGGGTGATTGTGAGTACGAGGAAGTTTTATCTTGCAAGCTCATCACTTTTTTCGCATAGCTTTGAATCATAATATCATCACGTTCTTTTAAACCAAGTTTCACCATACTCACATATAACTCTATATCATCAAATTCCAAGCCACGGCGTTTTTCTAGCTCTTGAATGGTCGTAATCATGCCTTCTGTGTCTTTTAAACGTTCATAAGCTCTAAAAGTGTCTTGTAAAATATCATCATACTTACTGGTCTTATCCAAATCAGACAAGATCATTACATCAGATGACACCTTCACAAGTTCTTCATATTCTCCCATTTTATTTAAGGTCTTAGCATATCTATATAGCCACATTAAACGTTGTATCTTATCTTTAAGATGTCCTTCTACCGTTTTCTTAGCTAGAACATAGTTTCCTGTCCTAAATGCACAAATATATAAACTATTATCAAACTGTGTATCTATACTTACATTATGTTCTTGACGCAAAGAAATAGCACTAGAACATTTTTTATTTTCCAACTCGTTAAGCACTAAGACAGAAGCGGCCTTCTTTTTAAGTTCATAATAACCTTCTTCAGTTTCTGCACCTGAGCCTTCCATATCAATAACAGCCTGATACTCTTTATTATTAAATAATAACTTTGTCGTTTGTAAGGCTGCTTTGTTTCCGATTTCTTCATTTTTATACTTATTTTGAAGGGCATCATATTCTGCAAGCAAGGCTGTGGTATTGGCATCATCAGGTATATAAAATAAGGAGTCTAAGGCTTCTTGAATCTCTTGAGCATATTCACTCTCATCATATCTTATTTGATAACTTTTCAAGGCTTTAAAAGCAGCCGCTTTATCATCTGTTTCAGCTAACCAGAGTCCAATATCTTTAAGCATATACTCATATTGATCATCAGCCTTTGATAGATGATTCGTAATTGCAATTAATATATCAGCCCCCATTTTTTTGTATCTTCGACCAGAAAAGGTCCTTGCATTATCATAATTTTGAGCAACATCATGAAGTAAATATTCTTCATTACCTTCAATAATCTTTGTATATAGTTCAGATGATCGATCTAAATTACCCTGGTCTAAACTCATCTTAGCCAAACGAATAGCAGCCATAGATGCAATTTCAACATCATTACTTAAATATAAGGCTTTTTCTAAATATTCCTCTGCCTTGTTCAGCTTTCCACCTTCGGAAAACTGCTGACCTAAAAAGACCATCCCTAAGGCTGCATATTTAGAATTAGGAAATTCCGTAAAAAGTCTTTCATATAAATAAAACCCATCACCTTGCATTCCAGCTGCTGAATAGGCATTCGCGGTGTAAGCAAGTACTTCACCCATATTCTCACTATCTGAATACTCACGTATAAACTCTTTTGAAACCTCAATTAAGGCTTCACTTTCATCACTTAAATGAAAACCCCTCATCTTATATAAAAGAAGTTCTGCCTTAAAAATGGTATTAGGAAAGCGCGAAAACAAGGCATCTACATCTTCTGCCAAATCATCATAATTACCCGCTTTATAAGCAGTTTTTATTCGCATGTAGTCTCTTACATCTTTAACCTGATCTAGGCGTATAGGTGTTCCCGAGATGTCAAGAGCCCCAACAGAAGGCATCTTAATCTCATTCATATTAAGAGGAAAGGCTAAGCCTAAAGTTGGTCTTTTCTCAATATTAATAAAAGGAAGTCTATCTTCGTAGGCAAGTATCATCCAATGCTTAGCTTCTTTATACAAGGAAAAAGAACGAAGAGTATTTTTTTCATATAATTTCGAGGAAATAGGGATAAGTTTCATTTTCTTCAAGGGAAGAATACGGACGTAGTATTTTTTATTTTTTCTAAAAGAATCTATAATGAAGAAATCTGTCTTTATTTTTTCAAATTTTTCTTTTGCTTCTCGAGGAAAGACACATTGTATTTGTTTGATTTCATCTTCAACATTTTTTTCAGATATGCACTTAAAGGCAAAATCTTCTTTGATATGAATGGCAGAATAAAATTCACCTTTTTCCTTGCCTACGTTTATAGACATATTTAAAGCATATAAGTAAGAGGTGAAAATAAAGAAAGGAAAAAACATTAAAGTAAAACGTTGTAACAAGTCTTCAGCCTTTAATCCCACCATGATAGGGATATATCTTAATATCTGTTATTGTACACCATTTTTATAAGAATGAGCTTTTGGACAAAGCTATCTAATTCCCATTATTCCCAAGCAAATCATTCCAACTATAAAGAATTATACCCTTATCTGTACAAAGTTATTCTTCTACCATACTCATTATTTTTGTCATTTCAGATGCCTTATTCGCGTCCATCTTCCCTAATATTTTAGCCATTGTCTTAGGTTTTAGCGTTGTTAAGATTCCTGCTGCTGCTTTTGGAGCTAACTTTGAAAGAACATCAGCCGCAGACTGCGCCTTCATTTTGGAATATGTTTGCGATATCTTATTCATTTTTAGCTCTTTTAAGTCTTTGAGCATTTTTTCTATTTTTTCTAACTTCTGCGTAATTATCACTTCTCTTGCTTTTAAATCAGCTTCATGGGTATTAAGCCTTGTTTCTTTTTTAGAAAGTTGAGCTTCTTTTCTTTTGAGCAGATCTTCTGTTGCTTCTTTAAGGGCATTTAGGGATTGTTCTTGCTCATCAATACGTTCTAACTCTAAGATAAGTTCGCCCTTTCGCTCTTCAAAAATCTTAGTACAATCATAAAGTTCACTATTAGCACTTAAACTTAGCACTACAAGCAGGTTAATACATATTATTTTAATCACTTTTTTTCCTATTAAACATCATTAAAGCCACTTCATCCAGATCTTTTGCTTCTTTCATTTTTAGGGCCTTTAAGAATTTTTCAATCTCATTTGTTTCAAGATACTTGAATTTTTCATGCTCAATATTAGCAGTTTTGAGCTGTTGCATTGCTTGGACTAAGGCATTCTCTGCCACTTGTAGATTATATTTGTTAAAGCTTATCTCATCAGAAATTCTCTGCTTTAGATCTTGGGTTTGTCTAAAAAGAGAAAAATCTCCACCCTGAGGTATTTCCAAGTTTTGAAGTTCATTATAAGAACTCACAGTTTTTTTCTTAATTACAGAAATAGTTTCATGACATGAGCTCACGGAAAGTTCCATCTTATCTAAGTACTGTTTTTTGATTTTGACTAAGGAAGTATATTGGGTTTTCAAAGGCTAAACCTTTGAAAGAAGATAGGAGTAAGATTTAACATGCTTTCTCCTAAGAGTTATTATAAAATTATTGTATCGTTTCTATCAGGTGAAGTAGATACTAAACCGATTCTAGTTTCTGTAATCTCTTCAAAGAACTTTAGGTAGGTCTTCGCTGTTTCTGGAAGATCATCCCATTTTCTAACACCCTCAGTCTTATCCCAACCTGGAAATGACTTGTAAATAGGCTTGACATTTTCAATGTCTGAAGGCATATAATCAATCTCTTTGCCCTCATATTCATAAGCAATACACATCTTAACTTCATCAAAGCCATCAAGAACATCAATCTTCATCACTGAAAGTTGGTCACATCCGTTAATACGAGATGCATGCTTACAAGCTACTGCGTCAAACCAACCACATCTACGTGGACGACCCGTAGTTGTTCCAAACTCATGACCTTGTTCACGTAGTCTGTCACCATCTTCTTCAAAATCTTCTGTCGGGAATGGACCATTTCCAACACGAGTACAATATGCCTTAACGATACCCGTAATATTACCAATATCTTTTGGAGAAATCCCAAGACCAGTACATGCACCGGCTGAGATAGTAGAGCTTGAGGTAACAAATGGGTAAGTTCCATGATCAATATCAAGAAGCGTACCCTGAGCACCTTCAAGAAGAACTTTTTTACCATCTTTCATAAGGTCCCAAATCATCTTTGTTGTATTACAAATAAATGGAAGTAAAATTCTTGCATATTCAATCAATTCAGCTTGTAATTCTGACTTAGATGGAAGTGAAATATCCATAGCCTTAAATACTGCTGCATTTTGAGTAAAGTGTTCCATAATATCTTCAGTAAGCTTTTCAATGTCTTTAAGCTCACCCATTCTATGACCAGAACGAGAAATCTTGTCTGAGTAAGATGGACCGATACCACGACCTGTAGTTCCAATAGCCTTATCTCCACGCATTCTTTCTTTAGCTTGATCAATCGCAATATGGTAGTTTAAAATCATATGCGCTGACTCAGATACAAAAAGACGGCTTTCAAGATTATCAAACTGCTTCATCTCTTTAATAAGTGCCTCAGGACAAACAACAACACCGTTTCCGATGATGTTTAGTGCTGATGGGTTTAAAATACCAGAAGGAATAAGGTGAAGTGCATATTTAACACCATCTACCCAGATCGTATGACCTGCATTATGTCCACCTTGATAACGTGCAACCGCGTCAAAGTTCTGTGCCATTAAATCAACAATCTTACCCTTACCTTCATCACCCCATTGAATACCAACGATTAAATCTGCTTGCTTGTTTGCCATTATTTGCTACCTTCTAATTTTTCAATAATTTTATCTGTATACAGTGCGAAGCCAACCGAAGTCACTTCATCATTAACATAACGTCCACCACGAGCATAAACATCATTTTTTTCTATCATTCTAAAATACAACTCATCATAATAAAGCATCTTTGCATAATACAAAGGTGCAATCACGAAGTTATCATATTCAATATTTTGTGCTAACTCTTTCATACGCTCTAGTTCTACCTTAATAATATCAGGAACAACTGCAATCACCGCGTCAATATCCTCAAGCTTTTCAAGGTAAATAATATCTTTTAACCAAGATACTTTTTTATCAAGAAGTTTCTGAATATTAATATGTTTAAAGTCTTCGAGGTCAATATCCAACTCTTTTGAAATTAACTCAGGAATACGGATATTTGATATTTGTAATAATGGCTTAATTTCTAAGGCAGTAATAACATCAATAGCCGTTTGAAGTACCTTTGAAAGATCTTTCTCTCCAATATACTCAGCCCCAATTTGATAAATCTCTTTAGAAGGGTATAAATAAACAGGTTGAATATAAAACCATTTTTGATGACTTGTATTTCTACCTAAACGCTTATCTAAAAGACGTACTACATCAATAGTAGAATCTGCTCTAAGGGTTAGTTGATGGTTTTGTGTATCATTTACACGAATCAACTGATTTTCATCTGCAATGCTTAGGTGCTGATGATACGAAAATAAAGGCGTAATTAATTCTTCATAATCAGCTCCATAAAGTACATCCGAAGCTACCGCTTCAATACGGCGTTTAATCTTAGCTGTTTCACCAAAATAAAGTTTTGTTCCTGATGGAATCTCATGTTCTAACATCATATTATTTATCCATTTGTGCAAAATAAAGTTCATTAAAGACCTTATTTGCTGTTCCGTCATAAGCTCTTCTGTCTAGTTTTGCTAATGCTAGTTCAACCGCATTAACTACCCAAGCAGATTCATAAGTTGGAATCAAGCCCATTTGATTGATTCTAAAAATCTTACCCTTAAGATGGTCTTGACCACCTGCTACATTTACATCATAATCGTTTTTAAGTATTGTACGAATTTCAGAAGCATTCACATCATCAATAGTTGTCATTGACAAAGCAGGGCTTTGTGGATACGAATGAAGACCAAGGGCCTCAAGTGCTCCACGTGTTGCTACTGCTCTTGCGTGAGTTTGCTTATAAAGCTTATCAAGTCCACCTTTAGCATCTATCTCTTTTAAGATAGCATTTAAACCAATGGTTAGTGTCGTTGCAGCTGTATATGCTGTTGTGTTTTGCTTTTGCTTTTTAATCTCAGAAGCTAGATTTAGGTAATAACCCTTACCTTCACCTGTCTTTTCTATGGCAGCATTAGAAAGACCAAGTATTGCTAAACCTGGTGGAAGCATAAGTGCTTTTTGACTTCCGGCCAGAACCGCGTCAAGATTACTTACATCAATCTTTTCAACACCAATAGCTGTAATTCCATCTGCAATTATCATAACATCAGGATGCACAGCCTTAACCGCTTGCGCAATTTCTTCAACAGGATGACGTAAACCACCCGCTGATTCAGAAATCTGAATTGCAATCGCATCAATAGATGGATTTTCTTCTAGGGTTTTTAAAACTTCTACAACTGAGGTTGTTGTGTTCCACTCGTACTTAAGTTCAACACTTTTTAATCCATGCGCCTTAGCAATCTTACCAAAACGCTCACCAAACTTACCCGCGTTTACATTTAAAAGCGTGTTATGACAAAGATTAATAACAGCAGCTTCCATAGCCCCCGTACCACTAGTAGCAAGCATAATCACTTCATCTGTATGTAAAAGTTTAAATAACTCTTTTCTAGTTTCTTCAAAAATAGCCTCAAACTCAGGTGTTCTATGGTGAAGCGTTGGCTCTGCCATGGCTAAACGGATTGATTCTGGGACAGGTGTTGGCCCTGGTGTAAAAAGTAGCATTAGCTTCCTTTTTTTTAGATGTTTGTGTATGTTTAAAAAGTAGGTCAAAAAACCTATTTTTAAAACATACGGGCGCAATTATATCTCAAACTTGGTTAAGACTGTCTTTGTTTCTGTATTTCTATATTTTTTAAACAAAACTTACCAAATTTTAACTATTTACAAGATATCCTTTTACTCTTTAAATAGACTCAAGGATTATTATGACATTTTATGAAGCCACCATTTTAGGTATTGTTGAAGGGATAACAGAGTTTCTTCCTGTTTCTTCTACTGCGCACATTGCCCTTACTTCTCAAATAATGGGAGTGCCCCAAGATAACTTTATGAATGCTTTTAATATCATTATTCAGATTGCACCTATTTTTTCTATTATGATTATTTATTTTAATACGCTTTTTGAGAGCCTTGAGATTTGGAAAAAGCTTATTGCTTCTTTTATTCCGACCGGAGCTATTGGCTTTTTATTTCATCATCAAATCGAGGACATGTTTTCTTCTAATAGCATAGTTCTTTGGATGATAGCAACAGGAGTCTTCTTTTTAGTGGTGGAATACCTTTATACTAAAAGAGGCCATAACACAGCTGAACTTGAGGATGTGACTTATAAGCAAGCTATTACTATAGGTTTTATTCAAGCCCTTTCTTTAATTCCAGGGGTTTCACGTTCAGGCTCAACCATACTTGGAGGAATGCTCTTAGGACTTAAAAGAGAAACTTCTATGAGTTTTTCTTTTCTACTGGCTATTCCTACTATGACCGCAGCTTCAGGTTATATATTATTAAAAGAATACAGCACTCTACCTACGGATGGGTTTTCAATGATTGCAGTTGGATTTGTGGTTTCTTTTGTAGTTGGATACGCAGCAGTAAAAAGCTTTTTAGCCATTGTTGGGAAGTATAACTTTACACCCTTTGGAATCTATCTAATAGCTTCAGGTATACTCTTTGGATTGTTTGGGGTAGAGTTATAGCCCATATTTCGGCTTCGCCTGAAACATCGCTTCGCGACCGCTACCGCTTGTTTTGGACTATTCGGAGTTCAACTCTAAGATAGCACCTTAATCTAATAAACTTTTTACTTCCTAAGACCGCCACGACTTGTTTTATGAACTCCGCTGGGCTTCTTTAAAGTCCACTTAATTTGTGCTTCTGAACTATTCAAAATTCACCTCCAAATCATAATTAAAATATAATTTAATATTATTAAACTATTATAAAGATATGGAACGAGCTTTGCTTGTATTTTTCTGGGTAAGTCCAATAAAGCCCTAAGGAAATCTTATGATTATTAAAACGCTTGATCTATTAGAACGTATGTCTTCATCGATTGAATCTATTTTATATTCTATAAGTAAAAAGATCTTATAAAAAAATTATTTTTCTCTCATCATTTTGATGACATCAAGCACAGGTCTAGCATTACTTAGAGCCTGTGAACGGTGAGATAACTTTGATTTTATTGTATCGTCTAGTTCACCTAAGGTTTTCTCATACCCTAAGGGAATGAAACAGGGGTCATACCCAAAACCAGCCTCACCTCTTGGTTCAACAATCACATTTCCATACATCCAACCATGGGTTGTATATTCCCCTTCTTTACAAACAATTGCAATAGCCGCAGTGTAAAATGCAGGAGAACTTTCAAGGTCTTTTTCTTTAACAGACTTCATCAGCTTATTTAAATTATCTTTATCCGTAGCCTCAGGCCCTCCGTATCTAGCTGAAAGAACTCCAGGCTCACCATTTAAAGCCTCTACACTTATACCACTATCATCTGCAAAGACAATAGCATCTTTATCATCTAAGGCCTTATAAACTGCCCTTGCCTTAATAAGTGCATTTCCCTTAAAGTCAGGCTTGTCTTCAATAATTTCGAAGGGTTCAATAAGTTCATTATAAGGTATAACATCAAAATTCCCATACATTGCTGTTATTTCTCTTACCTTGCCTTTATTTCCTGTTGCTAACACCAATTTCATTATTTTTATCCCTATTTATTTTATGTTACTCCTCAAAATAAGTAAATCTATTTGCCTATTTTAAGGAGGTATCTTTATCTTAATATCTTTTCATTATAATTGCGTAATCTTATCCTAAATTTTTAAAGGATACCTCAAACACAAATATTAGTAAAACCCATATTTATGTTTGAGTAGACTCTCATCAAAAGGAATTTTATATGTTCAAAACAATTTGGCCTCTCACCGCAATTATTGCATTGCGTTTCTTGGGTCTTTTTCTAGTACTTCCTGTTTTATCTGTGTATGCCATGGGTATGCAAGATGCAACTGCCCTTTTAGTAGGTGTTATTGTTGGTGGATATGCACTAACTCAAGCAATTTTCCAAGTTCCTTTTGGAAGTATAAGCGACAAAATGGGTAGAAAGCCTACTCTTGTTTTTGGTTTACTTATATTTCTTGCAGGATCTGTACTTGCTGCTATCAGTGATACTATCTGGATGTTAATGCTTGGACGTTTTCTTCAAGGTGCGGGAGCTATTGGTTCTGTAATTCCAGCAATGATTTCTGACTTAGTACCTGAAGAATCTCGTGGAAAAGCTATGGCAATGATGGGTGGCGCGATTGCTATGAGTTTTGCTCTAGCTATGGGTCTTGGTCCTGTTCTTGGCTCAAGTTGGGGCGTTCCTGCTTTATTTTGGATCACTGCTGCTATGGCAGCAATAGCAGTTGTACTTGTTTTTGTAAAAGTACCTACTCCCCCACGTATTCGTCATGTTTATCATGACAAAATTAAAACAAAAGATATTTTTAAAGATCCAAACCTTTTAGGAATGTTCATTATTAATGGAATGCAAAAGGGCTTAATGACGATTGCCTTTGTTATTATCCCTCTTATTTTAACAGGCTCAATTGAAGATGGCGGATTTGCTTGGGAAAAATCTGAACTTTGGAAAGCCTATCTTCCAGCAATGATCTTTGGTCTTGTTGCAATGGGACCTGCCGCAGTTTTTGGTGAAAAGCATAATAAGGCTAAACAAATCTTTTTAGTAAGTATTGTTCTTTTTATTACTGCATTTTTATTAATGGGATTAGCTACATCTTCAACACTCTTTATCGTTGGTGTTGTGTTTTTCTTCATTGGTTTTAATATGATGGAGCCTTTAGTTCAGTCTATTATCTCTAAATACGCTAAGGTTCACCAAAAAGGTACCGCTCTTGGTATCTCAAACACTGCAGCATATTTCATGACCTTCTTAGGTGGAACCTTTGCAGGTTTAATGCTTGACTTCTCAGATAGAAGTATGCTTGGTATTTCTTTAGCCGCTATAGGCGTTTTATGGTTAATCTGGACAGCAATGAAACTAAGTAATCCTATCAGACATGCACATGCTTATCTAAAACAAGACAGCGTTGACATGAAGAAATTAGAAGACTTAGAACATGACGCAATTGCAGAATGGTATATTAATGAAACAGAAGGACTTGTTGTTGTTAAGTACCGTAAAGAAGAGTTATCTGAAGATGAGTTAAGAGCAAAACTAATTCACGCATAAATATAAGAAGGGGTTATCCCCCTACTTATCCTTCCCCTCATCTAAAAATCACATCATTTGATTAAGTATATTTTTAGCTCAATATCATTACTATAAGATTTAATAATACAATACAATACAATACAATACAATAAGGATATAGGTTCTTTTATGCTAAAAAGTAATTTTGTCGTTTTATATTTCATAATTTTTATTTATATCCTAACTATGGGCTTATATTATAATCAAACCCATACTATCATCATCGAAGAAACAGAAAAACATATTGAAGATATCTTATTATCTAGACGGGCCTTATCCCACTTAGTAAATGACCTCCAAAAGAAAGAAGTTACCCGTTTAAAAGATACAGGTACAATTGGGCCCAACTACTTTTCAAAAGAGCTATTATCAAGTTCTTATATCAGTTTACAGCTAAATAAATATACTAATGCTGAAAGGAAGAAGCTCGGGGTAGCTCCCCTAACCTTTAAATATGCCTCCCCTAATCCTATGAATCCTAAGAATCTTGCTAATGCTTATGAACAAAATATTTATAATCAATTTAACAACTCAACAATTTCTAAGTACAAAGAAATACTCACCGTAAATAATAAAAAGTATCTTTATTACGCTATTGCAAGTGATAGAATAGAAGCAAAATGTTTGCAATGCCATGGACTCCCTAAAGATGCTCCAAAGATGCTTGTAGAAGCTTATGGAGAAGACAATGGTTTTGGATTAAAGATTGGTGCACTATCAGCTATTATCTCCATTAAAGCCCCTTTAGGCGCTCTTTACAAAGTCAATGATAAACAGTTTTACCGTATTGCCCTTATTTCTTTTATCATTTTTATAATTCTGTATATCTTGACAGAAGTGACAAGAAAATATCTTAGAAAAAAAGAAGATTATCTTCTTAACGTCAATGATGCACATATACAAAGTCTACAAGAGACAGAAATCTTAAAAAACTCTTTAGATAAACTTTATGGGCATGTTGTCTCTTTCAAGTTCAATCTTGAAGGAAATATAATAGAAGTTAGTCAGGCCCTACTTGACGTATCAGGCTATAAAAAAGACGAAGTCATAGGGGAAGAATGTTCTTTTTTTAAGCATCAAGACTCCGAAGCAGATGTATTTAAACGCGTATGGAAATCCCTAATGAGTGGAATGCCATGGGAAGGTGAGCTTAAAAA
>DTVI01000216.1 GCA_012963655.1 Sulfurimonas sp. | reverse complement strand
GCATGAATAAGTTCTTCTTTGATACCTTCTATAGAAGAAGAAAATTCTTTTGTACTTTGTTCCAGAGTTTGCACAGAAGAGGCAAACTGTGTCATCAAGTTAGTATGTTCGTTTTGAACTATCTCTTGGGCTTGCTTAATACCTTCTTCTATTCCTTCTTCAAAAGTTTGCTTTTGAGCTTCTTCTAGGGCAAGTTTATATTCTTCTTCCTTGGATTCAAGCTTCATCTGCATCTTAATAAAATTAGAAGACATCGCATCTGTTTTTTCTAAAAGCGATTCTATTAGTTCATCCTTAGAAGACTTGGACAAAGTATTTTCAGATTCGATAGTAGGTATTTCACTTAAGGAATCATTTTCAGTAAGCTCAGTAGATTTTACGCTTGAACCTGCAATAAACTCATTATCACTTTCTAGCTTCCTAGTAGGGGCAATACCAGCGTCTGCAGAAACTGCAAGCACTTTAAAGTTGTACTTATTAATGATATGTCCATGGGTAGTATTTTCGGAGATAACAGTTTTCATAATTACTCAATCATCTCTTCAGATTCACCTACTTGTAGCACACCTTGTTCTGCAAGTTGTTGAACCGCTTCAACAATTTTACGTTGAGCACCTTCAACATCTTTAACCTTAACCGCACCAAGAAACTGCATCTCTTCTTCAAAAGCAAGTCTCGCACGTTCAGACATATTTGAAAAGAACTTCTGTTTTAGCTCTTCAGGAGAAGACTTCAGTGCAAGCATAAGTTCTTTTTTGTCTACTGTTTTTAGAATTTCACGTACACCATTATTATCTAAAGATATAATATCTTCAAAGGTAAACATCATCTCTTTAATAGATGAAGCAAGTTCTTCATCTATTTGTTCAATATGAGATAGTGTTCCCTTAGAAGCCTTAGCCCCAAGTCTATTAAAGATATCGGCAACAGCTCTAGGACCACCCACTTCAACCTTGTACGAGGCAAGAGACTCAAGTTTAGACTCAAGAACGGCAGACACACGTTTAATAACAGAAGGGGAAATATCCCCAAGTTTAGCCATACGCATTGCGACTTCGGCTCTTAGGTCATCGGAAAAATAGCCCAAGGTTTCAGCCGCAGCAGTTGCATCCATATGCGCTAAAATCAAGGCAATAGTTTGCGGATGTTCAGTTACAATAAAGTCGGCTAATTGAGCTGGTTTTATCTTAGAGAGATAGGCAAAGTTTTGAGTAGACTGCATACTTTTTGATAAGCGATCAAGTATTTTTTTCGCTTCTTCAGGCCCTAAAGCCTTGAATAAAATCTCTCTTGCATATTCTAAACCACCTGAGGTGATATATTGATTAGACTGGAAAATGGCATAAAATTCTTCAAGAACGGCTGTGGCAATACCCCTTTCAACTGACTTTGAAGCGGCTATAAATTTTGATACATCTGTAATCGCATCTATACTTATGTTTGAAAAAACACCAGCCGTTATTTCTTCACCTAATTGTAAGAGCAATATAGCAACTTTTTCGGCCATACTCATTTCATCAAATTGTGCTTGCTGTATTGGTGTTAGTGTCATCTTTAATTCCTTTCTTTATCTTCTGCCATTTTCTTGGCATAAAATTCTTCAAGAACGGCTGTGGC
>DTVI01000215.1:585-1619 GCA_012963655.1 Sulfurimonas sp. | reverse complement strand
CCGACTACACATGAGGAGATGACCCTCCAAATGCAGACGTGTTTTGACGCCTGGGAGGGGCTCCTAGCTGCCACTGGCGGTGCCCTAAACACCATGAAGTGTCATGCCATGGCGTGGGATTGGGAATGGAAAAAAGGCATGCCGGGTATCATCAATATCCCCACCGATATCAAGTCTATCATGTCACAGGATCATATCCAGAACACCCATTGCTCCCATGCCATAAAATCTCTGGGGATCCTATGCGACCCCATGACAAACTATCAGGAGGAATTCGGCACCTGCAAAGAGGAAGCACAAAAATACTCCCGAGCCCTACTACACTCGACCCTAAGGCCACATGAAGCGATGGCCTCTTACCAGGCCATGTGGAATGGATCTGAGAACTGTACGCCTCGGGAGTATTTTGACATGCAGAAAATGATCGGTAGGAGGACAGAGAGGCAGATCGGGCTGGAGGCCCCGCCCCCTTGCCCTATGCCACTCCAGATTTCTGATAGCATCGGCTGGATCGAGGTGGGGGACAGGCCTTGGGCTGTGCGGACTTTATGGGTCATGTTTCGCAGAATTTTGGCTAGGGCTATGCACAGGGATCGGGGGGCGCCTAATCGGGACATGGTGGGGATGGCTAAGTGAGGGAAGATGCGGTCAAAACACTTTGAGGCATCGAGGTTGAGTACTGAGATTTTCGACCGCTGCTGCTGTGCAATATTGCACGACAATTGTTGCATGAGGAGGGCATGGTGAGTGCTGCGATGTTGCCACCCGCCATGCATTTCATGGCCCAGGTTATGTTGGACCACTTTGTGCTGCATCAAGTGTCGACCGATTTTCAGTTTGAGCACGGCGTTGAAGTCAGCTTCGAACAGCTGAATCATGCACAATTTTGACACGTGTGGGAACCCTTTCTTCTTTTCCATCATCAGGTGTATCGATTGTTTCCAGCGAGAAGGTGCGAAACTGTATTTGAAGGGGAGAGACATCATGCGCGCCAAAATTTCCCCAATTTGTGGGTACAGGGCTCCAACTTGGTA
>DTVI01000215.1:0-575 GCA_012963655.1 Sulfurimonas sp. | reverse complement strand
ATCTGATGCAACACAAAGTGGTCCAACTTGGTAATGTCCCATATGCAGGCCGGATGGGGATGAAGCAGTCATTTCGCGTGTTGCCATGAAGATGTTTTTGTAATCATTGAAAGAGATTGTGTCGGAGATCAATGGGAAGGGTACGTCTTCCGTTTCGAGTGTTGTTAGTGCCGCGAGGTACTCGGCTTCATATTGATTCCGGGTTATATTAGGAGGGAGGGTAACACCACCGAGAAGGGAGTCAACACCCTCGCCATCTCCATACTCGCCAATATATTCACGGAACTGGGGAGTGGCGGGGAAGGTATTGCAGGAGGACTTCATGACAGTTTCATTTGCCTGCAAGAGGTGTTGAAAGATTTCATCTGCATTCGTGATGAGCTGGAAATTGTCGCCATTGGGGATGATGATTTTGTCGATTTGGCTGTTACTTGGGGGAGCTATGGCCCATCGGATTTTCTGGTACATGGAGCGAGTAGTTTCTGCGTTAATGATGTTATTAATGATGTGCTGCTTATTTCTATTTTTTAACTGCGCATATAGATTAGCACGGTCCTCCAAATGGGCCTCCCGTA
>DTVI01000214.1 GCA_012963655.1 Sulfurimonas sp. | reverse complement strand
TTATTTATGAAATTATAGTTATTATAAGCAAAATAAACATATTTTATAAAAAGTGAATATACTAATAATAATTCATTTGAAACCCAGCAAGATGCTTATAATTATTCAATCATTCTAGCTGAACTTATGAATGAAGAGTTTTGTGGTCGACATAAATTTTATTCCCAAAGAGCTGAAGGCGATAACTTTGTTATTAGAGTGGCTATTAATGCTACTTATGTTTCTGGGTGTAGCACTGGTGTTTCTTGTGATGTGGGTTGTGGTTCTACGGATGATTGGACCCTTGAAGCTACTGACATAGCTGAGGATGAGAGCTGTGGTACGGGATGTGGCTGTTCTTAAGAGAAGTAGATGAGTAGAAGGGAAAATGAGGCAAAGAGGGGATGGGTGTTTAAGCAGTTCTATTTTTGACCTTCATCATCGCATCTACAGTTTCAAACTATATAGTTTTGAATTAGCACTTAGATACAGCTTGTTTAACTATAATACGACTAATTAAATATAAAGGAAGTTCTTATGTGCGACTTCAATAACCTAGATGATAATGAAAAAGAAAAGTTCCATTTACTAATGATGGATTGTGCTACAAAATTTGGAGGGGTAAACTTCTTTCTTCAACTTCTTGAAGCCATTCGTAAGTATGATGGACATCCCTTAACAGCAAAGCATAGTGAATTTAAATTTTCTCGTGGAAATATTAGATGGGAAAAGGTAATTTTCAAAGATAAATTAAGCCTACTTTTCAAAGTACGTGTGAGCGAAAGTGAAAGAGGAAATCTTTTACCTTCTAAAGATGATAAGACTTATAAAAATATAATGAACCTTATCCGTACTCTAGCACCAATAGAATTTACAGTTATGCCTAAAAACATGAATGATGGTGAAGGCTTTTCTTTTAAACCTTTTGATAAAATAGATGATAAAACAACGCGTTTAAATCCTATCTTTGACGCAATGTTCTTTTGTTCAGTTGACACTATTAAAAAAGTTTTAGCATATATTCCTAAGAGTGCATAATGTTAGATGGACGACAGCGAAAAAACATTAAAACGGGAATGACGGTCGCCGTTGTAATGAAGCAAGACCAAGATACAGGTCTTTTAACAGACGGCATAGTAAGAGATATACTCACTAACTCAGCCACCCATCCGCATGGGATAAAGGTAAGACTTATGAGTAGAGAAGTAGGGCGTGTTAAAGAGATCTATTAGACCTTAAAACAACAGTTCTTAAGGCGAAATAATATTATCAGCGTTAGTATGAGAAGCTAGGACGATAAGTAAGACAAGATTTGAAAAACTTTATTTTGGTTCGCAAACAAAATAACGCATGTTTATCTCTTTAAGAGTCTTTGCATAAGCGAGATAATATTTATCATTGATGCAGATATAATTTTTACCAAAATAATGCTCAAACAGCTTTGAAATATCCTCAGAAGATTCAACCAGATAGATATATCCTAGTCCCTTTAGTAAATGTACTTCTTTACGTTTTCGGATGACCTCTCTTAAGGTAAACTCAGCCTCACATAGTTTTTCATTAGACTTTTTAGAAATATCAAAAACAGCCTGCATATTTTCTACATTTTGAATTTTTTTCCAAAAATCATTTGTATGTTTGTTCTTGTATTTCTGTTCTTCTTTTGAGTCTTTTTTGAGACACATATATGAAACACTTTGCTGTAGATGAGGGAAGTTGTTTTTGATAAAAGAAAGCTCATCTTTACTTAATGATGTTGGAGTAAACCCTTCTTCATCTAAAAGCTTTACAAAGGCAGCTTTTGTTTCCTTGTCTTTCATTCTTGTTTGAGAATGAATGTACGCAACCAAAAAGTCTTTTTTAAAAGACATAGGCAAGAAGTTAAGGGCTTCTTCAATACTATTTGTTTGAGACAGGGCTGTTTTAATGTAATCAATAAGAGCTAACATCTTAACGCTCTATCAAGAGATAATGTCGTTTTTCTGTTTTAATAATCTTTACATGTTCTGCGTTTTGAATTTCATCATAAACTCTTTCACCCTTGAAAAATAGAAGGAGGGTGCCTTTTTTGATAAAAGGTTGAGCAAAGTCCATTAGTGCTTTTGTTTCTGTGACCGCGCGTGATGTAATGAAGTCATAAGAAATAGGAGGCACTTGTTCAATGCGTTTGTTCAAAACTTCTACATTATCTAAGCCTAAGTCAGCCTTGATAAACTGTAAAAAACCTGAACGCTTAGCAAGGGGTTCAACAAGGGTGAACTTAGTTGAGCGAAGTGCCATAGCAAGGATAAGACCAGGAAAACCTGCGCCTGTTCCAATGTCTAAGGCATTTTCTATCTTAGGTAAAAAGCTCACAGGAAATACAGAATCATATATATGTTCTGCTACAAGTGCCTTTGTAGTTGCACCTGTTAGGTTATGAATCTTATTCCATTGTAAAAGATGCTGTGTATAACGTTCAACATGTTCGTAAAAGGTATCTGGTAAAACAATCTTGTCATGCTCGAGTTGGGCTTTTAAATCCATAATTTATCCATACTTTAATATATTTAGAATTATAGCTTAACTATAATAAGCTATCTTATACTTTGGTGTCAAATGAAACTTTTTTTAAAAAAAATATTATATTTAGCATTTATGCTTTTTCTTATCTCCCTAATCTCTTTTGCAGCTATACATGCCGCGCCCAATAGCTTCTTCTCAGCAGGCGAACTTAATCCAAACATGACACCAGAGGTTCTTGAACACTTAAAAGCAGTGTATGGCTTAGATAAATCACTTCATATGCAGTATTTAGACTGGATGATAAACCTTCTTAGCCTAGACTTTGGTGTTTCCTTCGTATCAGGGCAACATGTTATAGACATGGTAAAAGACAGGATAGGGGTGACGCTAATTATGAACATAAGTTCCATGATATTAGTCTTTATCATTTCCATATATCTCGGAATAAAAGCAGCTATGAACGCAGATAAATTATCTGATATCATCATCAAACAACTTTCTTTGTTCTCATTTTCTATGCCTTCGTTTTATTTAGCACTTTTATTGATCTTAGTCTTTTCCGTAAAACTTGAATGGTTTCCTATAGCGGGGCTTCACTCAATAGAGCCCAAAGAAGGCTTTCAGGAGTACCTAGACATGGCTTGGCATCTATTCTTACCTATCTTTGTTATGGTCTTTGTTTCTCTTGGTTCGATGATAGTATATGTTCGCTCCTTAGTAACAGAGATACTAAAAAGTGATTATTACTTCTTTGCTAAGGCCAGAGGTTTAGGAAATAAAGAACTATTAAGACATTTTATTTTACCTAATCTTATGCCCCCGATAATAACACTTCTAGGCTTATCTCTACCAGGGCTAATTGGGGGTTCTGTAATACTTGAGGCTATATTTGGAATAGAAGGAATGGGACAGCTTTTTTATATGTCCGCGCTCAGTAGAGACTATCCTGTGATCATGGGTATCTTAATGGTAACGGCTTTTTTAACCTTACTTGGAAATATCTTTGCAGACTTGATTTTACTAAAGTTAAACCCTTATTTTAAAAGAGGCTAAGCTTAAGGATAAAATCTTTAGATAGGTTTTACTTACTAGTTTACGTCTGCATAAGGACGGACTTCCCTCAACGCTCATTTCATAAGTATGTTGATAACTGCCATTATACTTTTGCTTATAATCACCAACGACTTGTACCAACCATCTCTTTATGGGCTTGTTTATAAGTACTTCTTCATGACTTCACTAAATTTATCATTTCCATAAATATCTTTTTTATAGAAGTTCACATCAATGTTCATTAATAGCTTGAATTTCTGGGTCTAAGCTTATAGGAATATGTGAATGGATATTTAAGCTAGCACACTTCTTCTTATTCAAACAATTCCTCCACGATTATAATATATTCTTTTTAATGAAATATATATTCTAAGGAATGAAAAATGAAAACAAAAAATACAATCTTTAAAACAGTACTAGGTCTTTTGCTTTTATTAAGCACTTTAAATTTTTTACAAGCGAGTGGCTTTTCTCAAAGAGAATCTCGGGCCTATGCCGCAGTAAGTATCCAATCAGCAATGTATGAGCTGTTTGGAAGTTCTCATGCAAAAGAAGATTCAAGGATAATACTACAAGCTCCAGAAATAGTTTCTAATGGAAGTTCAATACCTATTCATATCTCAACAAGTATACCGGCAAAAAGAGTGGCTCTTTTTCAAGATGCTAACCCAGAAGCCTTAGTTGTTATATGGAACGTGCTTGAAAGTTCTATCATAGAATACGATGTGAAACTTAAAATGGCTAATAGTGGAACACTAAGAGTTGTTGTGCAGGGAAGAGATGGACAACTTTATACAACACATAAAACGATTCAAATTGCTCTGGGTGGTTGTGATGGAACTGGAGGTAGTTATTATAGTGGCCCTTCTAATTATAAGCCTTATGCTCCAAAGCAAAGAAGTTCTTACTCTCGACAGAAAATCATTGATAGATCAGAATATGCTTTTATTAATGAAAATACATTTAAAGATACGAGCTCTTCACCCCTGTCTACCTTTAGTAGTGATGTTGATACAGCTTCATATGCAAATGTGAGAAACCATTTAATGGTTCGAAATCAACTTCCTGTTAAAGATGCGGTTAGGCTAGAAGAAATGATTAATTATTTTTCTTATGATTATGTTCAAGCAAAAGAAAATAAACCGTTTTATATAAGCACAAAGATAGGTAAGTCATTATGGAATGAAAATTCTCAAATAATTCATATTGCTTTGCAAACAAAAAAGCTTGATATTTCGGAATTACCAGCGAGTAATTTGGTTTTTTTATTAGACGTTTCAGGTTCAATGTATGCTCAAAATAAATTGCCACTTTTGATTAAGTCTTTAAAACTTTTAGTACAAGAATTAAGAAGTATAGATAAGGTGTCAATTGTTGTTTATGCTGGTTCTTCAGGACTTATTTTAGACAGAGCCTCAGGAGATGAAAAAGAAAAAATATATGCAGCCTTAGATAGTTTAAGAGCAGGGGGTAGTACTGCTGGAGGCAAAGGTATTCAGCTTGCTTATGAGATTGCAAAAAAAGCCTTTATTTATAATGGAAATAATCGTGTTATTTTAGCAACAGATGGAGACTTTAATGTAGGGGTAAGAAGTGAAAGCGACTTGTTAGAGTTAATACAATCAAAAAGAAAAAGTGGTGTATTTTTGAGTGTCCTAGGTTTTGGGGATGGAAACTATAAGGACAATAAAATGGAACTTTTAGCCGATAAGGGAAATGGTAATTATCAGTATATAGACTCATTATTAGAAGCAAAAAAAGTCCTTGTAACGCAGATGAGTGGAACCTTATATACTGTGGCCAAAGATGTGAAAATACAAGTTGAATTTAATCCAGCAAAGGTACATTCTTATCGATTGATTGGATATGAAAACAGACTGATTGCAAATGAAGATTTTAATAATGACAAAAAAGATGCAGGTGAAATTGGTATGGGGCATAGACTCACAGTCTTATATGAAATTATTACCAATGCAAATTATAATAAGGAAGTTGATGAACTGAAATATCAAAAGATGATTAATAATGATTTAAAGGAGCTAGCAACAATTAAAATACGTTATAAAACTTCTACTAGTAATAGTGCTAAGTCAATGTCTAAGGTGATTAGATTACAAGATAATGAGATAGCAAAAGAAGATTTTTATTTTGCTCAAGTAGTAGCAGGTTTTGGAATGTTATTAAGAAATTCAAATTATGTTAAAGAATTAGGATATAAAGAATTAATAGAAAAAGCTAAAGATTTTAAGGGCAAGGATAGGGATGGAAATAGAGCTGAAATGATTAGAATGATGGAAAAGGCAAGTTTATTAAAAGACTCGCAAGGAAGATAAAAAAGGCCAGGTCTTTTTTATCTATCCTTTAAATAAAGACTAGGTCTTATTTAAATAGTGCCTCAAGAGAATCAATCCCTTCTTTTTCTTCTTCAATCTCACCAGATTCAGAAGTAACGGCGCCTTCTTGTTCTTCAAGTTCAATTGAATAACCAGTAAGCATTGAAGCAAGACGGATATTAATACCGCTTCTTCCAATAGCCTTTGATTTTTGATCACCAGGAAGGATAACCTTTGCTTTTTTGTCTTCGCCTTCAGCTGTTTCAGTAATAACTACTGAAGAGATGATAGCAGGACTCATTGCACGGGAGATGAAAAGTTCAGGTACATTTGTGTACTCAACACAGTCAATGTTTTCTCCGTTAAGTTCGTCAGAAACGGCGTTGATACGAACACCTTTAACACCAACAGTTGCTCCAACTGGATCAACCTTAGGGTGTGTAGAATAAAGGGCTATTTTTGCGCGTTCACCAGGAATACGCGCTGAATGTTCAACAACAACAGTCTCATCATTGATTTCAGGAACTTCAAGACGTAAAAGCTCTTCTAAGAACTTAGGACTTGTTCTTGAAAGCTCAATAATCATTCCTTCTTGCTTATTAACTGTTACACGACGAACAACGGCTTTAAGGATTTCACCTGGCTTAAAGACTTCACCCTTAATACGGCTTTTCATAGGAAGAACCGCACGAATTTCATCAAGTTCTACAAAGGTACTTTGCTGAGCATCAACACGTGTAACACGTCCTGAGATAATAGTCCCAACCTTACCCTTGAATTTGTCATATAATTCATCTTCAACAAGTCTTTGAATATGAAATTCAATTTCTCTATAAAGTTGTTGTGCCGCAGTACGCCCATAATCTTCTAGTTGATGTTCATACTGAAGTTGATCTTCAACTTCAACATCTTCATCAAGTTCTTTTGCTTCTGTTAGTGAGATATAAGCTTCTGCTAATTCCCCTTCTAATTGGGAAGAGCCATCAGCTACAACAGTGATAATTTGAAAAATACTAGCGGCCTTAGTCTCTTCGTTAAATTCAACTTCATATTGGAAGTGATCTGAAATAACGCGCTTAGCAGTTTGTATAAAAGCAGTTTTAAGGGCTGCCTTTACCTTGTCTGGTTCTAGACCTTTTTCATGTGCAATTGATTCAATAATATCTACGATTTTTTCCATGTTTAAATCCTTAAAAAATATTTAACAATGATAAGTTTTTTGGGGAAGAAGATTCATCCGCTAAGGCACCACAATTTGGGCTTTGCTAAATCTTATCAAATAGTGGAAAAATTATACTCAATAAAGGCTTAATAAGGACTTTAGTAATTAAAAGATATAATCGCGGTTATATAAACACATGGAGAATGAACATGGAATTAAAACTAGTACGCGAAAGTGCAGAGGGTAAGCCAAAAAAGACTGACCTTAAAAAAGTTGAAGCAATTGTTGAAAAAGGTAATGGAACAGCTATTATTTATTTTGACAGAGATAACTCTCATAAGGACTTGATTGCTCTTGGTGAACATTTTGAAAATTCTGAAAAGTCTTTTTATATGAGAGAAGTTCGTTATGGTCTTAATGACAACGATTACATGTACGAAGTACACGTTTTATAGAAAGTAGAGTAAATGTCTAAAACGGTTTTTATTGAAACACTAGGTTGTGCAATGAATGAGCGTGATACTGAGCATATGATTGCTGAGTTGAATGCTAAAGAAGATTATGTGCAAACAGATGATTCTACAACAGCAGACTTAATTATAATCAACACTTGTTCGGTTCGTGAACGTCCTGTACATAAACTTTTTTCAGAACTTGGTAGTTTTAACAAGTACAAAAAGCAGGGTGCTAAGATAGGAGTTACGGGTTGTACCGCTTCACATCTTGGAAAAGATATCATTAAACGTGCACCTTATGTAGACTTTGTCTTAGGTGCTAGAAATGTATCTAAAATTACAGAAGTTATTCATAAACCAAAAGCGGTAGAGATTGACATTGATTATGATGAATCTGAATTTGCCTTTAAAGAGTTTCGTGGTTCTATTCATAAGGCCTTTGTAAATATTTCTATAGGATGTGATAAGGCTTGTACCTTTTGTATCGTGCCTAAAACACGTGGGGATGAGATATCTATACCTACGGACTTAATCTTACAAGAATGTGAACGTGCTACACAAGCAGGGGCTCAAGAGATTTTTCTTTTAGGTCAAAACGTGAACAATTATGGTCGCCGTTTTTCAGGTGATCATGAGAAGGTAAACTTTACAGAACTACTTCGTCGTATCTCTAAGATTGACACCGTTAAGCGTATTCGTTTTACCTCTCCTCATCCTTTTCATATGGATGATGAGTTCTTAGAAGAATTTTCAGCAAATGACAAGATTTGTAAGTCTATGCATATGCCTTTACAAAGTGGTTCGTCAGCGATTTTAAAAATGATGAAACGTGGATATACGAAAGAATGGTTTTTAAATCGTGCAAAAAAGCTAAGAGAGATGGTACCTAATGTATCTATTTCTACAGATATTATTGTGGCTTTCCCTGGTGAAACACAAGAAGATTTTGAAGAAACAATAGATGTGATGAGACAGGTTCGATTTGATCAGGTATTTTCGTTTAAATACTCACCTAGACCACTTACTGAAGCGGCTCTTATGACAAATGAAGTTGAGGCTGAAGTTGGAAGTGAACGTCTTGCTTACCTTCAAGGTTTTCAAAACTCGATTACAGATGATATCACTAATGCTTGTCTTGGTAAAATCTATGAAGTCTTCTTTGAAGACACTAGAGATGGTGGCTACATTGCAGGACGATCTGATAATAACTTGATGATTAAAGTTGAAGGAGACGAAAGTCTTATTGGTAGTTTTGCTAAGGTTAGAGTCATTAAAACGGGACGTATGGCCCAAATAGGGGAGCTTGTTGAATAAGAAAAAATTAGGTCGTAAGCTTACTCTTATCTTACTTCCTTTTATAGGCTCAATTCTTATTCGCCTCATTTATTTCACAACACGACGAACCTTCCACCCTCCCAAAAATATCCCTACAGAAGCTTGTATTATTGGTTTTTGGCACGGGGACCTTTTAATGCAACCTTTTTCTTATTTTAACTGGAAAAAAAGTCCAAAGATCGCAGTTATGATTTCGGATCATTTTGATGGTGAACTTTTAGCAAAAACGATGGAATATTTTGGCTTAGAAACAGTTCGCGGTTCTTCAAGAAAGGGCGCGGCTAGAGTTTTGATTCAAGCAATTAAAAAAGTAAAAGATGGATATGATTTAGGTTTAACACCTGATGGTCCTAAGGGCCCTAGGTTTTCTATGAGTGATGGAATTATTGCTATTGCTCAAAAAAGCAAGTCTTCTATCATTGTTCAAACCAGCGTTCCTAGTTCTTTCTGGCAATTAGGGTCTTGGGATAAGTTTATGATTCCTAAACCTTTTTCACATATTGACTTTTATTGTTCAGAACCTATTAAGGTCACAGATATGAGCATGGAAGATGCTAAGAAGTTGATATATGATAAACTTATGGAAAACACTATAGTTTAAGGGAAATAAATGGCTAAATCAATCAAACGTTATAAGTCTTGGTCTCTTTTAGCCCTTGTTTTTTTATTAATTATGGGCTCTTACTTCGCCTTTAATCCTTCTTACCAACTCTCAGTAGAAGCAAAGTTCCATTACTCAATGTCTAATTATGAAAAGGCTTATGACCTTTCTTCTGAGGCTTATGAAATGGAACCTTACAATCGTATGGCTAGCTCAGTTATGGTACAGTCAAAATATGCACTTCGGTATGTAGATTATAATCAAGAAGCGCAAAAATATCTTTCTATTATTGAAGGATATGCTTCTCAAAAAAAGATATCTGTGGCGGAGCAAATGCGTATAAAAATGATGTGTGATATTATGATTGATAAACATAATAAAATGCAACCTACTATTTTGATTGACAAGGACTTAGTAAAAGAGTCTAGAAATCATTATAAGAAGTTTAAGAAGTTAAATGAAAACCTTAAGCAAGTTATATAAACTCGATTTTTTAGACTATTTGTCTGATATAAGAGGATATTCTGACCTGACTGTTAAGACCTATGCTATGGTTATTGACGAAGCCTTAGATTATGTAAATTATGAAGAAAATATCTTAAACCTTAGTCCTTACAGACTTTATATTGCATCTTTAAATTCTAAAACTATTTCAAAAAAGCTTTCGGCTCTTCGTAGTTTTGTAAAGTTTATGCAAGATAAGGGCGAAAAAGTATCTTTAAAAGGAGACAGCTCTATAAAGGTTGCTAAGACTCTTCCAAAACCAATATCATATGAATATATTCAAGAAGCCTTAGGGATTGCAGATAAGGATGAAGAGATAATTGTAGTGCTCTTATATACCTTAGGATTGCGTATCAGTGAATTATGTTCTATAGAGCTAGCAAACATAGAAAAAGAGTGGATTAGCGTGCTTGGAAAAGGAAATAAACAAAGACAACTTCCTTTACTGAGAGTAACTTCTGTCTTAATTGAGGCATATAAGAATGAAAAGACACCGCAAAGATTTCTTTTTGAGAAAAATGGAGCTAAATTAAGCGAAAATACTCTAAGATACAGGTTAACAACACTATTTAAAAAAATCGGCTTACATGTGACACCTCATATGCTAAGACACTCCTATGCAACGCATTTATTAAATAATGATGCTCGTATTGCCGATGTTAGTGAACTATTAGGGCATTCATCTATGGCTACTACTCAGATATATACGAAGTTAAGCAGTTCTATTAAGATGAAAAATTATCAATCCGCCCATCCTTTAGCGATAGGAGACAAATGAAACTTTCTGCTTTGATTAAAACTATTTATCAGCAGATCTTTGTTGGTATTGTTATGCAAGACTCTAGTATGAAAGTCTGTATACAAATGCGAAAGGGGGAAAAGCTTGAAAAAGAGATTTCCCGAAATTTCGAGATTTCAAATGCCACTCCAAATTCGCAGGCCAATGAGTTTATAAAGTTATATATGGATGAGTCTCCTTATTCTTATGTAGCAGTTTTAAATGACACTCTGACTCAAGGCGCGATTCCAACATGTTCTATGCATCAGGCAGAAGATTTTAGCGACCTTAGTTCTTGTGTAACTCTTTGTAGTGAAAATAAATGGATGGTATATGCAGAAAAGAGTGAACTAAATGCTCTTCAAAAGCGCTTTCTGATTAATGGTTTAGACTTTATATTTTCTCCATTTTTTATTATCTCACAATTTTTTAGTGATAAGATAGAAGGTAAGACCTCTCTTCTTGTTTTAATACAAGATGATTATTTGTCTTTATGTATTTTTAACAAAGGAAAACTACTTTTTGCCAATCATTACGAAATGAAAGTAGGGATTAATAAGGAAGATATGGATTCTGACTCAGAAGACAGTATAAGCGATGATCTAGATCTAGATCTAGATCTAGATCTTGATGATGATGATGAAGATGATTTATCGATTGACCTTGATGCCTTAGACGATTTAGATGACTTAGATGACTTAGATAACTTAGATGATCTGGATGATCTGGATGATTTAGATGACTTAGATGAGATTGAAGACTTTGAAGAGTCTTTAAATGAGGCGGTTAACGAGTCCGAGATTGCCCTAGAAGAAGCAAAAAGTAAGTATGATGGAAAGATTGATAACTTTTCAGATGATTATAAACGCTTTCAGTTAATACAAGGGGCCTTACAAGAATTTTATCATGATGATAAGTATGATAACCAGTTTGTAGAAGAAATCTATATTGCAGATGCTTGTGAAAGTGGACCTGACTTGATAAAATTTTTAGAAGAAGAACTTTTTGTGAGTGCGTATAAACGTAGCATAGACTTAGAAAAAGAACTTATTCAAATGGCAATGAATGAGGTGAAAGATGCAATATAGTTTTATTAAACCTCGTTCTAAACACTTAGTAAGTCCTGAATTTAAACTCTTATTTTTCTTTTTTAGTATTACTATGGGGATGCTTGTTTTATCATACTCCTTTTTAAAGGTTAAGACCTTGATATATGAGGGTTCTGTACAAGAACTCACTCTTAAGGGTGATACGCTTAAAGATAGTATTGTATCTATGCATGTGAGTATTGCCTATGTGAAGGTGCAACACCGTCATGCCGAAGGTGTATATACGGAAAACACTGTTTTAAAAGAAAGTATTCATAATCTTTTTGACCTTGTTCCTGAAAAAATAACACTTTCTCAAGCCATACTTAAAGAAAATGAACTTATCTTATATGGGGTGACGCCAAGTAAAGATGTGTATCAATTTTTACTTCAAGCACCTTTACGTTCTATATTTCATCGTTCTTATACCTCTTATTACGCAATGCCTAATGGTTGGTATAGCTTTGTTTCTAAAAATTACCTCGACAGGCCTGCTCAGTGAAGTTACAGATTTCAAGACAAATTATTTATATGTTAGCCCTTGCGGTAGTATTTATACTTATAATTTTTATTTTTGCCTTTGCTTTTTTAATCCCAGCTGGAAAAGAGTACAGAGTAGCACGGCTTGAGCTTAAAAAGCTATCATATCATGTTGATATTATTGGAAATGAATATAATAAGATTTATAACAATTTAAAAGAGCTACAAACAGATAATAGGCATATTATCACTGCCTATAAAAGTATCTTTAATCCGGAACGCTTTGTAAAAGTGAATCAGTCTTATTTCAAGAGCTTTAAACTTTCACAATTATCAGCATACTCTGAAGAAGAGGAATTTGCGGTATATGAGGTTAATACATCTTCTTTAATACAATCACCTCAAGGCTTTTATGACTTCTTAGATGGGGTGAATAAGAGCGATTACATCATAGGGGTAAATTTCCCAATAGACTTTAAACGTGATGGAAATCTTATTAAATCTTCTTTTACTATGCATGTTTATATAGCCAATGCTAAGAAAAATAAAGAGGCTGTTGTAGTTGAAAAATAATCTTTATATAGAACAGGGTAAATACCTAGTGAAAAGTATAAAAGCCATAGGACATTTAAAAAGATAAGGTCTTAGTTTACTAGGAACACCCAGTTTTCGACATTCTTCTTTAAAGTCCTTATCCATAACTTCAGATATAAAAGGTGAAATATAATAAATCCCCTTATCTAAAACTACTAAAAACTTTCTTCCTGCAATAATCTCATCTTGAGTTTTAAGCTCTTGTCTTTGATTAGAAGTAAGGATATACCCCTTTGCCTTTAAAATTTTATCAATATGAAAAATATCAGAGCGTTTATAGCCAGATGAAATAAAAAGGCTCAGCTCTTCTGCCTCTCGTATATCTACTTCTTTAATGAGTTCAGATACATCTTCTTCAAGATAATTAAAACTCTGTCTTATTCCTTCTAAGTTGTCTTTTAAAAGCTCATTAGCAATCTTATGACGGAAATAGTTTCGTTTATAAGAAAGGTCATCATTACTTTTATCATGAAAATAATGCTTATTATTTTCCTTGAGATAAGAAAGTAGTTCATCTTTAGTATGCTGAAGTAAGGGACGTAAGAGAGTGTATGTTTGGCGGTTTTCTTTTTCCTTCATTCCAAGAAGCTCAGCTGTTCCAGCACCCTTACTAAACTGCATTAGCATCCATTCTAAGCGGTCTTGCAAATGATGAGCCGTTAGAAGGTGTGTATAAGAATTTTCTTTTATAAGGTTTTCAAAAAAATCATACCGAATAGTTCTGGCTTCGTACTCAAAGTTTTGCTTAATACTTTTAGCTTTTAAAAGATGACACGTTAACCCATGTGTTTTTGCAAGTTCTTGTGCATATGCCACTTCTTCATCAGCTTGGGTGCGTTGACCATAATGTACAATAGCAATATCAAAAGAAATGTTAGATGCAAGAAGTAAGAAAAAAAGGGAAGTAGAGTCTCCTCCACCTGAAAAGGCAAGGAGAACTTTTTGATCTTGAAGTTCGTTTATATTTGCCTGAGATAAAAGCATCTAACTAAACTTAAGCAATGACAGTAGCGGTTAGGATATCTCCAACTTTTTCAGTGATACGGGCTTGATATACTTTTCCAAACTCTAGAGTAACATCTTCGCCTAGTTCATTATCGTTTACGTAGATCTCACCATCAATTTCAGGTGTCCAACCAAGTTCTCTTGCTGAAAGTAGGTACTCATGCTCGTCACTCTCACCATCAATTACAATCTCAACAATCTGACCAACACGCTTTTCTAAGCTTTTAGACATCACTTCTTTAGCAATCTCTCCCATAATCTCAGCTCTTTCATCAATCACTTCTTGAGAATTTTTACCTTCTAAATCAAAGGCAGATGTTTCTTCCTCATCAGAATAAGCAAAGGTAGAGATTCTATCAAAACCAAAGTTACGTGCAAACTCACACATCTCTTCAAAGTCTTCTTGTGTTTCTTGTGGATGACCAACTATGAAAGAGGTACGTAAAAAGGCATTAGGTAAAGACTTCATATATTCTAATTGCTCAATAGTCTTAACCTTACCAAAGCCACGTTTCATAAGCTTGAGCATCTTGTCAGATACATGTTGTATTGGCATATCAAAGTAGTTATGAAAAACCTTTGAGTTGTTTATCTCAGCTAAGAGTTTTAAACTCGCGGTAGTAGGGTAAAGATAAAGAAGTCTAGCAGAACGTACGCCTTCTATAAGCTCTATTCTTTTAATAAGATGGATAAGCCCATCTTTAACATTCTTGTCTCTTAGGTATGAGCTAGAATCTTGAGAAATAAATGAAAAGTCATAATATCCCTGACGGACTAAAGACTCAACCTCTTGGGCTACCATATCAAGATCACGAGAATTCAACTTTCCCTTAAAAGAAGGGATAGCACAAAATGAACAGGTCTGGTTACAGCCTTCTGAAAACTTGATATAAGCATGATAAGAAGAACCCGTAATGACACGTTCTTCATTTCCTATGAGGTAGGTAGACTCAGAAAAGCGACTTTGCTTAGCAGCAAGTAAGGCATCAATTTGATCATAATCCCCCACACCTGTAAAAATATCAACCTCTTTCATGTCTTTTTGAAGGTCTTCTTTATAACGCTCGCTTAAACATCCTGCCATGACTAAGAGAGAACCTTCTTTTCTTTGTTCATGTAGGTCAAGTACAGTATTAATACTTTCTTCTTTTGCTGCGTCTATAAATCCACAAGTATTTACAATAATAACATCCGCTTCATCTGATGAATCTGTCATCTGGAAGTCACGAAGTTTCCCCATCATCACTTCGGTATCAACAAGGTTTTTAGTACAACCTAGTGAAACGATATGAAGTTTTTTTACAGGTTTTTCTTCGGTAAATGTCATGTAGTATCCTCATCTTTTTATTATAAACGCGATTATATCTAATATAAGCTAAACCCTTGTTGTAGAAAAATATTTAGATGTTAGAATACACATGATTTACACAGATTGGGTATATACTTAGAGATATACAGTAAAGCTCATAAAAGAGGATGAAGGACATTAAGATGAATATATTAAGAGTAAAGCCTTGGGCTATGAATAACAACAAGATTACAGATGAAAAAATTTATAATGACAGAAGATCTTTAATGAAGATTGCAGCTATTTCAGGGGCAGGGGCTATGATGCCTCTTTCTTTAGAAGCTGCAAAAAACTATCCAGGTAAGGCCTTGAATTTTACAAAAAACAAGGGCTTTACAGACCTTGAAGCCAGTGATTATGACAATATCACAAGGTATAATAATTTTTATGAATTTTCCCTTTCAAAAGATGGCCCTGCGAAGTTAGCCCATACTCTTGAACCTGAGCCTTGGACGATAGAAATTACAGGTGAGGTTGAAAAGCCAATGGTAATAGATATGGCTAAGATATTGGCTGAATATCCTCTGGAAGAAAGAACCTACAGATTTCGTTGTGTTGAGGGTTGGTCTATGGTGGTTCCTTGGATTGGATTTGAACTTTCATACCTTTTGAAGAAGGCAGGCCTTACATCTAAGTCTAAGTTTGTACAATTCCAGACAAAATATGATCCAAAAATGTTCCCAGAACAAGGTAAAGAAAGTTTTTTCGGTAATATACCTTTTCCCTATGTGGAAGGACTTCGTATAGATGAAGCGATGAACCCTTTGACTCTTTTAAGTATTGGTTTATATGGTAAAACCTTACCAAAGCAAAATGGCGCGCCTGTCCGTCTTGTCGTGCCGTGGAAGTATGGCTTTAAAAGTATTAAGTCTATTACCAAAATACATGTGACTTCTGGAATGACTAGAAGTACATGGAATGAAGTGAACCCAAAAGAATATGGTTTTTACTCAAATGTAAATCCTAATATTTCTCATCCTAGATGGTCTCAGGCAAAAGAACGCCCCTTAGGCACTTTTTTTAAGAAAAGAACTGAGATATATAATGGATACGAGAAAGAGGTTGCTTCACTTTACAAGGGGATGGATTTAAAAGTAAACTTCTAAAAATAGGAAAAAGATGAAAAAAATTATTTGGTTTGTGGCTTTTTTACCATTATTATACATTTTATATAAACTTTCTTGGGGATTTGAATATCCTAGATATGTAGCTAGTTCTATTTACGAGCATGGAGGAAGTGTTTTAGGAAAATTTCCTAATGACCCTTTGAAGTTTATTGCTGACTTACTTGGTATCACGGCTGTACAGTTTTTAATAGCCTCTTTAAGTGTTAGTCCCTTACGTATGTACTTAAAAATTAATCTTATTAAATATAGAAGGCTTCTTGGATTATGGACTTTTGCCTACGCCTTTATGCACTCTTTGTTCTTTTTTATAGCTGATAATGAAGGAAACCTAGGTCTAATGATAGAAGATGCTTATAAACGACCTTTTGTATTTTTTGGTTTGAGTGCCTTTGTTATTTTACTTATTATGGCGCTTACCTCCCATAAAAAACTCTTTTCTAAGTTTGTGAAGTGGCATAAACTTGTTTATCTTGCGGCAGTGTTTATTTCTTTGCATTATATGATGAGTCAAAAGGTGATAGGACTTGATGTTATAACGTATGTTGGGATAATAGCCTCTCTTTTAGTTTTAAGACTTTTAAAAAGATAAGATAAAAATCCTTTTATTTTGTTATAAAAGGATAGAGCTGGTTATTACTTGAGATGAGTTTAGAAGATAAGGCCTCAATAATATTTCTGTACATTTTTACAAATGAAAGGGAATTGGAACAAGAAACTTCTGTATGCATACTCATACACAAGATAAAAGCGTCATCTGAAGATACAGTGGCCCTAGCACTACGAGGCTCTCCTGTGATAGCTCCAATCTCTCCAAAAACAGTTCCTTCTTCTAATGTGCTTAGGTGTGAAAAAGGATCATCTCCATCAAGTTGTTCATTAAAACCACAAATATCAACCTTTCCATTAACAATATAATAAATATTTTTTCCAAAGTCACCTTGTTCAAAAATATGATATCCCTTATTAGGACGCATGAATTCAGAATTTTTGGTAAGACTTACTATCTCTTCATCACTAAGGTTATCAAAGAAATGGATCTTCTTTCGCACAGCTAAAAGCATACTCATTTCTCTAGAAAGTTTATCTTTGTTAATGGGGTCAAGACTAGCACCGGGAGTAAGAAGTTTATTAAGTTTATCATACTTCATAACGACGATAGAAGGTATAACACTATCTTCAAGAAGGATGATTTTATCCATCTGATAAGTAGATATTTTCTTAATATAAGACTCAGCTTCATCTATAAACTGTTCTGGTAATAATATTTCGTCAGAATTGATAGGTAAGCTCATGAATCTCTTTAAATATAGTTTATTTTGGTTAATTATACTCTGCGAGTTTTGAATAGAAATTAAACATTTGTTTTAAGTTTTTATACACACAATAAGCCTATGTTATAATTTCTTTATATAAAAGGGATAAAGGACATATTATTCAAACACACAAACTTGTAATACTTGGAGCAGGGGCAAGTGGGCTTATGCTTGCTACACAACTATATGCAAAAGGATTTGATGATATTGTTATTATCGAACATAATCCCCGCATTGCTATGAAAATAAAGGTTTCAGGCGGGGGAAAGTGTAATGTTACAAATGAAAAAGTAGATGAAGATAATTATTTAGGGGAAGATGGCTTTCTCAAGAAAGTCTTGTCTTCTTACACACCAAAAGAACTTTTGAACTTTTTAAATGCAAGAAATGTCCATCCTAGTATACGTTCTCTAGGGCAATATTTTTGTAAAAAAAGTGCAGATGAGGTTATCAATGCCTTGCAAATAGGTATTCCTAAAAAAGCATTTTTACTTTCACGAAAGGTGCTTTCAGTTGAGAAAAAGGATGATTATATCATTCATACAGATAAGGGAGATATTCAAGCTGAACATCTTGTTATTGCAACTGGTTCAAATGCTTATCCTCAAGTAGGCGGTTCAAATATTGGGCTGAGTTTAGCAAAAGACTTAGGGCATAACTCCCAAGCCTTTAATCCTGTTCTTGTCGGATGGACCGTACAAAAAGATCAGTTTTGGATGAAAGAGCTATCAGGTATTTCAACTTACGTAAGTATAGATGTAGGGCATAAAAAACTTTTTGGTGAGCTTCTCTTTGCACATAAGGGTATTAGTGGGCCAGCTGTGCTTTCTGCATCTTTGTATTGGAAAAAGGGTCTTGTAAGCATAGACTTTTTGCCTAAGTTAAGTTTAAAAGAGGCTTTTTCTCAAAAGAAAAAGCAGGTTTCAACGCAAATGCAATTACCTAAACGCCTGAGTAAGCTTTTATTAGACAGTATAGAGCTTAAGGATAAAAGTGTCCAAGACCTAAATTCTCAAGACTGGGAAAAGCTTGCACTACTTAAGGCCTATCCTATGTCTCCTGCTGGAAATTTTGGACTTAAAAAAGCAGAAGCTTGTAGAGGTGGGGTTAATACACAAGAGGTGGATTTTAATTCCATGCAAAGTAAACTGCATGATAAACTTTATTTTCTTGGTGAGGTACTTGACGTTACAGGTGAGTTAGGTGGATATAATTTTCAATGGGCCTTTGCCTCGGCTATTGTCTGTACAAGGGCCTTAGAAAATAGCTTAGTTAAACAGAACACATAAGAATATGCTAATAAAAAATCTATAAAATGGTCTGTAGATACAATACTTAGGGAGTCAAGACCTGCCTTGTTTTTTGGATTGTTATTGAAACTGGGTCATCTTAGAAAATTTACATAAAAATGAGAAAATAGTTTTGAAAGATTTAGATTTGAAAAAAATGAGAAACAGTGCTGCCTAAAACACCTTTATTAACTGTAGATGGGATTATAGAATTGTATAAGGCAGGGGTCTTTGAAGGTATAGTCCTGATTGAGCGTTTAAACAAGCCTCTTGGCTTAGCTATTCCGGGTGGCTTTGTTGATATTGGTGAAAGTGTTGAAACTGCTGTAGTAAGAGAAATGAAAGAAGAAACAGACTTAGAGGTAAAAATAAAGTCCTTATTAAATGTTTATTCAGATCCCTCACGAGATCCCCGTTTTCATACTGCCTCTGTTGTTTATATCTGTAAGGCCGAAGGGATACCAAAGGGTTTAGATGATGCAAAAGAAGCTATAGTCTATAAAAAAGAGGATATTCCCTTTGATAAACTTGTTTTTGATCATGCTCAAATTTTAAGAGATTATCTAAAACTTTAGTTATAAATTTCTTTGTGTGTAGTCTTCCATCTTTTATGACACCACAACTAACCAAGGTGGTTTTACTTAGTAAAAAGTTGCATTTACTGCTATAAAAAATAAAACCTGCTACTTATACATTTCTGGTGAGACCGCTTTAAATCTTTTATGACACCAAAACCATGGTTCTGGATATTGCAGTATGGCATTGCTTAAAAAGTCGGCCTGGGCTTGGGCTGAGTTTAAAATATCTTGTTCTTCATTATCTGTTTTGGCGGTAATTATCGGCTCATAAAAGGTGATAGTGCGCTCTTTATTTGGGGCATTATTAATAAGTAATGGGATGATGATTGCGTCAAACTTTCTTGCTAAAAAGGCAGGAGCGGCGGTTTGAGTGGCCTTTTGACCTAAAAAGTCTATAATAATTCCATCGGTTTGTTTAACACTTTGATCAATTAACATAGAAATAGAGCCCCCTTTTTTTAGAGTTTTAATAAGGTGTTTAATGGCGCCTCTTTTCTCAACCATATTCATATTGAATTTTGTACGAGATTTCATTAAGTAATCATCAAAATAATTATCATTCATTTTTTTATGAATGGTGGTAGTAGGTGAAATTAAAGCACTAAGAGAGGTGCCGCCTAATTCCCAATTTCCATAATGCGCTGATATAAAAATGATAGGTTTTCCCGTGGCCTTGGCCTTATTAACAATATCTTCATTTTCAAAACTAACGATATCTCGTAGGTCTTGCACTGTTGTTTTTGTACTTTGAAGTACCTGCCATACAACTTGAATAAGGTTTTTATGACAATGCGAAAGGATAGTCTCATATTTTTCTTGAGATATCTTATCTTTAATTGTGTGTTCTAAATTTGCTTGAATAATTCTTTTATGTTTGAAATCAAAAAAGAAGGTAATATGCCCTAAAAAGGAGATAAATCCTTTTTGTAAGGCATAGGGAAGGGCAAGAAAAACAGTTTCAAAGAAACGAAAGAGATAATATCCAATCATATAATGGTGTCCTTATGTGAGTACTAATAATTTAGCAATTATATCGTAAGTGAAATAAGGTATAATTTCGTAAGTTATGAAAAGAAAGGAAGATAATGGTCGCACGAGATATGCAACAGTTTTCTGAGATTCGCACAAAAGCACGTGCGTATTTTTGTTTTTTATTTTCTAAGAACTTACCTAACCGTCTTCCTGAAATTTCTATAGAAGCGGTTACAGGACGATTACGTAAAATTATGGGTGATCAACCTGATTGTGAGGGTGTGTATCTTTTAGATGATAAGGGTACTCAGATTTCTCCAACCTATTTACCTAATAATGGTAAAGTAGAAGCCGGGGGTGAAGTACGCACAACAAGAGCTTATTATTATAGAGCGATGAAAGAAAAGCGCTGTACAATTACGGATCCTTATCCTTCACTCATTACACAAGAATTGTGTATTACAGCATCTCAACCTATATTTGATGAAACCGGTGTCGTAAAATATGTTGCTTGTTTGGATATGCCCTTAGATAGTGTTGTTAGATTAACGCATCCTACGGCAGGATCTTCGTTTATTGGAAGACTTAATAAGTTTGCTTACACCATTTTCTCTATTGCACTTGCCTTAGTGTCTTTGTTATTGTTTATTAAGGGTTTAGACAGTTTTGTTTCTCATGGACTTAATTTTAGAGAACTACAAATTAAAACTATTTTTGAAGCAACTATTCTTTTAACCCTATCTTTAGCCATCTTTGACTTGGTGAAAACTATCTTTGAGGAAGAGGTCATGGGGCTGCATCGTAAGTCCAGTTCTGGGGCCAATCGAACCATGATTAAGTTTATGGGGTCTATTATTATTGCACTTTCTATTGAAGCTTTAATGCTTGTATTTAAGTTTGCTATAACAGATCCAGATAAGATTGAACATGCCGTTTTCCTTATCGGTGGGGTGGGTTTACTAACGGTAACACTCGCAATATACATAAAATTAACAAAACAAAGTGATATTGATTGATAGCAATAGTTGATTATAAAATGGGCAATTTAGCCTCGGTAAAAAATGCTTTTTCGCTTTTAGGCGAAGAGGTAATAGTTGAGTCTAATCCTGATAAACTTATACAATATGATAAGATTATTTTACCAGGCGTTGGGGCTTTTGGTGACGCTATGGAGCATTTAAAAGATGGGGGCATGGATGAAGCAGTAAAGTCTTATACTAATAGTGGAAAATACATGCTTGGTATTTGTTTAGGTATGCAGCTTCTTTTTGATTCAAGTGAAGAATTTGGCTCAAACGAAGGCCTAGGGCTGATATCAGGGAAGATTGTTGCCTTTGATGAAGATAAGTTTTCACATCCTTTAAAAGTGCCACATATGGGTTGGAACAGAATGTTTACGCAGGACCACCCTTTATTTAAAGGGATGGATCAAGAACATTATCTTTACTTTGTACACTCTTTTCATGCAATATGCGAGAATAAAGAAAACAGCATAGGAGAATGTGAATATGGATATAGATTTAGTGCCTGTGTTCAAAAAGATAATATTTTAGGGATTCAACCTCACCCTGAAAAAAGCCACAAAAATGGCTTAGCAATACTAAATAACTTTATAAAGTTATAACACTTTAATCAAAAGTGAATAAGATACCTTATGAAAAAGATAAAAAGCTTGCGCATTTTATGAGTAAAATAAGATAAATTGGATACCTTATGGAAAGAGCAAACAGCTTTGCGCATTTTATGAGTAAAATAAGATAAATAGGATTAGATATTAAAATGGATATTTTACCAGCGATAGATTTGAAAGATGGAAAGGCAGTACGCCTGACTAAAGGACTAATGGAATCAGCAAAGATTTATTCTGATGAGCCTTGGCAGTTAGTGAAGACTTTTGAAAAGATGGGTTCTGAATGGACGCATTTAGTTGATTTAAACGGTGCCTTTGCTGGAGAACCTAAAAATTTAGAACAAATTCGTCTTATTCGTAAAAATTGTAAGATGAAGTTGGAATTGGGTGGAGGAATTCGTGATGAAGAAACGATTAAGATGTATTTGGAACTAGGAATTGATAGACTTATTCTTGGTTCCATCGCAGTAACTAACCC